>DATFKM010000333.1:0-9130 GCA_035268645.1 Paracoccaceae bacterium
TCGACAAGGTCGCGATCCAGCGCGTCGTGATGGAGGGGCTGTCGTTCCCGACAGGCATGATCACGCCGCCGGGCGTGCTCGGCAACACGCCCGAGAACGACGAGCCCTATCCGTTCGATCCCGACCGGGCGATCGCGCTGATGGCCGACGCGGGCTATCCCGAGGGCTTCTCGGTGCAGCTCGACTGCCCCAACAACCGCTACAACAACGACGAGAAGATCTGTCAGGCGGCGGTGGCGATGCTGGCGCGGATCGGCGTCGACGTGAACCTCGAGGCGATCCCCAAGGCCCAGCACTTCCCGAAGATCCAGAACCGGACCTCGGACTTCTACATGCTGGGTTGGGGCGTGCCGACGCTCGACAGCCACTACGTGTTCTCCTACCTGCTCGACGGCGAGGGCTCGTGGAACGCGACGGGTTACGACAACGCCCGCGTGAACGAGATCACCGACCTGATCGAGACCGAGACCGACATGGAGAAGCGCTTCGCGCTGATCCTGGAGGCCTGGGACATCGTGAAGGAGGACATGCCCTACGTGCCGATCCACCATCAGGTGATCGCCCATGCGATGACCGACAAGGTGGACGAGCCGATCGCCGCGGACGACGCGCTGCGGCCGCGCTTCATCGTCATGAGCGAGTGACGACGCGTCGACGCCGGGGCTGACCCGGCGTCGACCCTTGCGGCCGCGCCCGCTTCGCGATTGAAGCCCGGGCGCGGCCGATCCGTTTCGAGCAGGACGATTCGGTCCGGCCGCCGGACCCCCTCCGACCGGGAGCGCGCCCCATGCTGGGATTCATCGCCCGACGCCTGATGCAGTCGCTGATCGTCATGGCCGTGGTCTCGGCCGTCTCGTTCTCGCTGTTCAACTTCGTCGGCGATCCGGTCAACAACATGGTCGGGCAGGACGCGACCCGCGAGCGGCGCGAGCAGATCCGCGAGGCGCTGGGGCTGAACGATTCGATCCTGACGCAGTACGGCCGTTTCGTCGGCAACATGGTGCAGGGCGACTTCGGGCTCAGCTACCGCATCAAGCGCCCGGTGGACGAACTGATCCTGGAGCGGCTGCCGGCGACGCTGGAGCTGGTCTTCGTGTCGGCGATCCTGGCGATGGGCTTCGGCATCGCGGCCGGGGTCTACACGGGCATACGGCGCGACAGCTGGCTCAGTCGCGCCTTGCTCTCGGGCTCGCTGGTGGGGGTCAGTCTGCCCACCTTCATCATCGGCATCGGGCTGATCTACGTCTTCGCGGTCAACCTGCGCTGGCTGCCGAGTTCGGGCCGGGGCGGGACCGTCGACCTCGGCTGGTGGTCGACCTCGCTGCTGACCGCGGACGGCTGGTCCTCGATCATCCTGCCGGCGATCACGCTCAGCCTGTTCCAGGCGACGATGATCCTGCGGCTGGTGCGGGCCGAGATGCTCGAGGTGATGCGCACCGACTTCATCAAGTTCGCGCGTGCGCGCGGCCTCGGCGAGCGCACGATCAATTTCGGGCACGCCCTCAAGAACACGCTGGTGCCGGTGGTCACGATCATCGGGCTGAACATCGGCAACCTCATCGCCTTCTCCGTGATCACCGAGACGGTGTTCCAGTGGCCGGGCACCGGGCTGATGTTCATCCAGGCGGTGGACTTCGTCGACGTGCCGATCATGGCGGCCTATCTCGTCTTCGTCGCGCTGCTGTTCGTGACGATCAACCTGCTGGTCGACATCCTTTATGTCGCCATCGACCCGCGCATCCGCATCGGGACCGCCTGAGGAGGGACGCCATGACCGACGCGGCCCATGACCGCCGGGACGACGGTTCCGAGCACCCGATCCGCCCGGACGAGGATCTGCGCCCGCGGGCCGACGACGTCGGCCAGCCGCCGCCGCCGGGCTTCTGGCGGCGCGCGGCCGACAGCGACGTGTTCTACAGCTTCGTCCGCTCGCCCACCGCCATGGTCGCGGCGGCGGTGACCATCCTGAGCATGCTCGCCTGCTTCGCGGCCCCGCTGATCGCGCCCTTCGATCCGTTCGATCCTGCGCAGATCAGCCTCTGGGACGGCAAGCTGCCGCCGGCCTGGGCCGAAGGGGGGCGGGCGGAATACCTGCTCGGGACCGACAACCAAGGGCGCGACATGCTCTCGACCATCCTCTACGGGGGGCGGCTGAGCATCATCGTGGGCCTGGCGGCGGTGTTCCTCGGCATGGCGCTCGGCGTCATGCTGGGCGTGATCTCGGGCTATCTCGGCGGCGCGGTCGATGCGCTGATCATGCGCGTCGCGGACGTGCAGCTGACCATTCCGGGACTGCTGCTGGCGATCCTGATCAACGGCATCGCGCGGACCATGCTGCCGCCCGAGAGCCGCGACGAGCTGGCGATCTACGTGGTGATCGTGGCGATCGGGCTGACCGACTGGCCGCAGTTCGCGCGCGTGGTGCGCGGCGCGACGCTGGTGGAGAGCCAGAAGGAATACGTGCTCGCGGCCCGGGTGATCGGGCTGCCGTCCTGGCTGATCATGCTGCGCCACGTGCTGCCGAACGTGCTGCGCCCGGTGCTGGTTCTGGCGACGATCGGCCTGGCGCTCGCGATCATCGCGGAAGCGACGCTGAGCTTCCTCGGCCAGGGCATCCCGCCGACGACGCCGTCGCTGGGGACGCTGATCCGGGTCGGGAACGAGTACCTGTTCTCGGGCCTCTGGTGGATCACCTTCTTCCCGGCGATCGCGCTGGTGGTGCTGGTCTTCGCGGTGAACCTGCTGGGCGACTGGATGCGGGACGCGCTGAACCCGAAGTTGCGGTGAGGGGCGGGCTGTCGGACGCCCCGAGCGCCGCTGCGCGGCGCCGGCCCGCCCGCCAGCCTGCGCCCGTTTCAGGGACGACGAGCGGATGAGCGAGCTTCTGGAGATCGAGGGCCTCGACGTCGAGTTTCCGACGCGCCGGGGCGTGGTGAAGGCGGCGCGGGGCGTCAGCCTAAACGTCAAGCGCGGCGAGGTGCTGGGGCTGGTCGGCGAATCCGGCGCCGGCAAGTCCACCATCGGCAACGCGATCATCGACCTGCTGGAGCCGCCGGGGCGCGTCGCCGCCGGGGAGATCCGCTTTCAGGGCGAGAGCCTCCGGGGGCGCAGCGAGGACGAGATGCGCCGCATCCGGGGCGACCGGATCGGCATGATCTTCCAGGATCCGCAGACCTCGCTGAACCCGCTGCTGACGGTGGGCGAGCAGCTGGTCGAGACGATCCGCAAGTGCCTGGGCTTCTCCGAGGAGGCGGCGCAGACCCGCGCGCGCGAGCTTCTGGAGCAGGTCGGCATCACCGAGCCGGAGGCTCGGCTCCGGGCCTATCCGCACCAGTTCTCCGGCGGCATGCGCCAGCGCGTGGTGATCGCCCTCGCCCTCGCCGGGGAGCCGGATCTCCTGCTGGCCGACGAGCCGACCACGGCGCTCGACGTGAGCATTCAGGCGCAGATCCTCGAGCTGATCCGGCGGCTCTGCAAGGATCGCGACCTCGGGGTGATCATCGTCACCCACGACATCGGCGTGATCGCCGAGATCGCGGACCGGGTCTGCGTGATGTATCGCGGCGAAGTGGTGGAGACCGGCGAGGTGTCGCAGGTCCTCGGCGCGCCGCGGCACGAATACACGCGCAGCCTGATCGCGGCGGTGCCGCGGCCGGACCGGCGGCTGGAGCGCTTCGCCTCGGTCGACTACATCGAAGGGGGCGTCAAACCCTTCAAGCGGATCGACGTGCGCACGCACTGGCTGGGCGCGGCGGTGCGGCAGGCGGCGGCCACGGGGCCGGCGGTGACCGTGGAGGGGATGGACCTTTCCTTCACGCTGCGAAGGGCGATCCTGCCGCGGAACCGGAAATACCTGAAGGCGGTGGACGACGTCTCCTTCGAGATCCGCGAGGGCGAGAGCTTCGGGCTCGTCGGCGAATCGGGCTCCGGCAAGTCGACCGTGGCGCGGATCATCGCGGGGCTCTACCGGCCCGACGCCGGGGTGGTGCGCCTGATGGGGCGGGACGTGAGCACCACGCCGCGCGAGCCGGAGGCGAAGGCGGCGCGGCGGGCGCTGCAGATGATCTTCCAGGACCCTTATTCCAGCCTCAACGCCCGCATGAAGGTGCTGGAAATCGTCGCCGAGCCGATCCGCTTCTTCCGGCTGGCCGAGGGCGAGGCCGACGTGCGGCGCATCGTCGGCGATCTGCTGGATCACGTCGGCCTCGGGGCGGAGGCGGCGCTGCGCTATCCGCACGAATTCTCCGGCGGGCAGCGCCAGCGCATCTCCATCGCGCGGGCGCTGGCGAGCCGGCCGCGGATCCTGATCTGCGACGAGCCCACGAGCGCGCTCGACGTGAGCGTGCAGGCGACGATCCTGAACCTGCTGCGCGACCTGCAGGACGAGCTGGGGCTGACGATGCTGTTCATCAGCCACGATCTGCCGGTGATCCGGCAGATGTGCGACCGGGTCGCCGTGATGCGCCACGGTCGGATCTGCGAGATCGCGCCGACCGAGCGCCTGTTCGAGGCGCCGGAGCACGACTACACCAAGCACCTGCTGAAGCTGATGCCGCGGATGGACCTTCTCGGCGCCGCCTGAGCCGCATGGCGCTTGTGCCGGGGGGCCGGGACGAGTGACATGGCCTCCGCTGCGGCGGCGGAGGGGGAGACGGCGATGAGCGCGGACGGCGGCTACGTGGTGGCGCGGGACTACGTCCGCGGCCATCGGCGCAACGCGGCGCCGGCCTGGATGCGGGCGGTGCAGGTCCTGCGGGGCCGGAGGCCGGCCGAGGCGACGGGGGCGTTCACCGTCCTCGACCTCGGCTGCGGCTCGGGCTTCCAGCTTCTGGCGACGGCGGCGGCCAATCCGCGGGCGCGCTGCGTCGGGGTGGACCTCTCGCCCGATCACATCCTCGCGGCGCGGGAGCTGGCGGCGGCGGCGGGCATCCGCAACGCCGAGTTCCTGGAGGCCGGCTTCGACGAGATCGCGGCGGCGCCGGAGCGCGTGGGCGCGGCCGATTTCGTGATCGCGCACGGCGTCTGGACCTGGATCTCCGACGCGGCGCGGGGCGATTTCCTCGCCATCCTCCGAGCGGCGATGCGGCCGGGGGCGCTGCTCTATCTCGGCTACAACGCCATGCCCAACTGGGCGATGGGCGAGCCCCTGCGCAAGCTGGTGCGGGTGCTGGCCGAGGGGCGGCGCGGGCCGGGGCAGGAGGAGGCGATCCGCGAGGCGATCGGCTTCCTCAAGTTCCTGCGCGACGAGAAGTCGGGCGTGATGGCGGGGGAGACCGCCCTCTCGGCGCTGCTCGACGGTCTCGAGGACCAGCCGATGGACTATCTGGCGCATGAGCTGCTGCCGGCGGCCGGCGGCGCCGCCTGGCACGACGACGTGGCGCGGGCGATGGCGGGGGCGCGGCTGAGCTATGTCGGGGCCGGGCGGCTGATCGACAACTTCGACCAGCTCGGCATGCGCGACGGGGTGCGGGAGACGGTGACGAGGGCGGACCGCGCGGGCTACGGCGAGCTGTTCCGCGACCTCGCCATCGGGCGCAGCTTCCGCATGGACGTCTTCGCGCGGGGCCAGGGCCGGGCCGGGCAGAGGGAGGCCGGCATGGCGCTCGAGGCGCTGCCGGTCGCGCTTTCACCCGAGGAGCGCCCGGAGGGGCCGCTGCTGCGCGCGCCCTGGGGGGAGCTGAAACTGGACGAGGCGGCGCAGGCCGCGGCCGAGGCCGCCGTCGCCGAGGGACCCTGCACCGTCGGCGAGGCGGCGGATCGCGCCGCGCGCGCCGGCATGGACCGGCGCCGGGCCGGGCAGGCCCTGACGGTGATGCTGGCGGCGGAGCGGCTGATCCCGCTCGCGACGCTGACGCCGGAGCCCGAGGCGGTGGAGGCCTGCGGACGCTTCAACGCCGCGGTCCTGTCGGCGAACTGGGCCTGGCCTGCGCTGGCCTCGCCGCAGGTCGGCGGGGGCGTCGACGCCTCCGGCGCCGCGCGCAAGGCGATCGGGGGCGAGGCGCCGGCGGGCGACGCCGCGGCCGCGGCGGAGATCCGGGCGCTGGAGGCGCTGCTGCCCGGCGGGGCGCTGCCGCGCGAGATCTGAGCGTCCCGCGCCAAGGTGGAGGCGCGGCGCTCTGTCCGGGGGCCCCTCGCGGATCCGCCCATGGCGGATCCGCGGCGGCGGGAGGGGGGTCGATCCCCCCGAGCGGCGCAGCCCCTTGGAGACAGGGGCGCTCAGACCATGCCGCCCTCGATCAGGCGGCGGGCGAGGTCCTCGAACGGCGCGGCCTCCGGCGAGCCGGGGGCCTTGGCGACGATGGGCGTGCCCTCGTCCGATGTGGTGCGGATGTCGAGGTGCAGCGGGATCGCGCCGAGGAAGGGCAGGCCCAGCGCCTCGGCCTCCTTCGCGACGCCGCCTTGGCTGAAGACGTGGGTCTCGTGGCCGCAGTTCGGGCAGACGAAGCCGCTCATGTTCTCGATCAGGCCGAGCATCGGGGTCTCGAGCTTGTTGAACATGGCGAGCGCCTTGCGCGCGTCGAGAAGCGCGACGTCCTGCGGGGTCGAGACGACGATGGCGCCCGAGACCTCCGCCTTCTGGCAGAGCGAGAGCTGGACGTCGCCGGTGCCGGGGGGCAGGTCGACGATCAGGGCGTCGAGTTCGCCCCAGTCCACCTGCGTCAGCATCTGCTGGAGGGCGCCCATCAGCATCGGGCCGCGCCAGATCACCGCCTCGTCCGCGGGCAGCATCAGGCCGATGGACATGAAGGTGACGCCATGCGCGACGAGCGGCACGATGGTCTTGCCGTCCTTCGACTTCGGCCGGTCGGAGACGCCCATCATGCGCGGCTGCGAGGGGCCGTGGATGTCGGCGTCGAGCAGCCCCACGCGCTTGCCCTGCCGTGCCAGCGCCACGGCGAGATTGGCCGAGAGCGTCGACTTGCCGACGCCGCCCTTGCCGGAGGCGACGGCGATGATGCGGTGGATGCCCTCGATCTTCTTCGAGGCCTGCGGCTGCGGGTGGCGGCCGATCTTGAGGCTGGGCGCCTCGCCCTGCGGCGCGCCTTTCGGCGCCTGCGCGGGACCGTGGGCGGTGACGATGGCGGCCGCGCTCTCGACGCCGGGCAGGGCGGAGACGGCGGCCTCGGCGGCCTTCGCGACGTCGGCCATCTTCGGGGCCTGCTCGGCGGGCACCTCGAGGATGAAGCGCACGGCGCCGTCCTGGAACACCGGGGCGCGGACGTAGTCTGCGGCGACGAGGTCCTTGCCGCTCGCGGGGTCCGTCACGCGCGAGAGCGCCTTCAGGATGTCCTCTCGCGTGACGCTCATGGGCCGGTCTCCCCTGTCTTGGCAGGTTGACACCTAAGCCCCGCACGGAGGGCGTGCAAGGCGAGGCTCAGAGGTCGAGTTCGACCCAGACGGGGACGTGGTCGGAGGGTTTCTCGCCGCCCCGGACATGGGCGTCGACGCCGGCGTCGACCAGCCGGTCGGCGGCCTGCGGGCTGAGCAGCACGTGGTCGATGCGGATGCCGTCGTTCCTCCGCCAGGCGCCGGCCTGATAGTCCCAGAAGGTATAGACTTCGGGCTCCGGGTGGTGGACGCGGAGCGCGTCGGTCCAGCCCTGGTGCAGGATGCGCCGGAAGGCGGCGCGCGTCTCCGGCAGGAACAGGGCGTCGTCGGTCCAGGCCTCGGGGCGGGCGGCGTCATCGGGCTGGGGGATCACGTTGAAGTCGCCGGCGAGGACGGCGGTCTCCTCGGCCGCGATCAGCTCGGCCGCGTGCGCGCGCAGGCGTTCCATCCAGGCGAGCTTGTAGTCGTATTTCGGGCCGGGCGCCGGGTTGCCGTTGGGCAGGTAGAGGCCGCAGACGCGGATCGCGGCGTCCTCGCCGGAGATCGTCGCCTCGATGTAACGGGCCTGCTCGTCGCCGTCGTCGCCGGGCAGGCCGCGGCTCACGTCCTCGATCGGGCGGCGCGAGAGGATGGCGACGCCGTTGAAGCTCTTCTGGCCGTGGGTCTCCACGTTCCAGCCGGCGTCCTCGATCGCCTCGCGCGGGAAGGTGGCGTCCTGGCTCTTGAGCTCCTGCAGGCAGACGACGTCCGGCCGGGCCGAGCCGAGCCAGTCGAGGAGGGCCGGGAGGCGGGCCTTCACGCCGTTGATGTTGAAGCTGGCGATCTTCATGCTGGCGCGACCCTAGAGGGCGGCGCGGCGGGCGCCAAGCGGGGAGGGCGGGCGATGCGACGGCGGGTGGCGACGGAGTTCGGAATGGGGACTTCGCTGAGGCGCGAAGACCACGGCGAGGCCGCCGCGCGGGCGGTGCGCGACGCGCTCTGGCGCAATTCCCTGACCGCGGCGGAGGCGTTCGGGATGCCGAAGGACGCGATGCGGATCGACTGCGTGATCGGCGTCGCGAAGCCGGAGGCGGTGGACGCCGAGGCGCTGAAGGCGGCGTTTCCCTACGGCGACGTCTCGGTGCGGGTGGAGCCCGGCGGGCTCGACGTGCCGAAGCCGGAGGGCGGGGTGACGGTGATCGCGCACGCCGCGGTCTGCGTGAGCTTCGACATGGAGCCGGTGTGATGCGGCGCTTCATCCTGGAGATGGGGCAGGGCGTCTCGACCCATTCGCGCGACTCGACGCAGGCGGCGTGCCGGGCGGTGGAGGACGCGATCCGGCATTCCTCGCTCGCGGTGTTCGGGACCTGCGGGCTCGCGCCTGCCGAGATGCGGGTTCGGGTGACGGTGGCCGTGCCGAGACCGGAGGAGGTGGACGTCGACCGGGTGCGCGCCGCGCTTCCGCGCGGCATGCCGGAGGTGACGGCGGCCTTCGGGGGGCTCGAGGTGGAGGACGGCGCCGGCGGCTGGCACCTGATCGCGACGGCGGCGGTGGAGGCGTTCCTGCCGGATCAGGCGGGGCGCTGGCGGTCGGACTGAGACGACGCCTCGCGACGGGGCGCGACGCTCGGGCGAAGGCATGAGGCGGCGCCCGCCCGATCGGTCCCCGGACCGATCGGGCGGGCCGGCCTCGTCTTCGGCGCGCCTTCGGCGCGTCGGGGCTCGACGCCCCCGAGGCCCGCGTCCCCGTCGGGGGTCAGGCGTCGGCGGCGATGATGGAGAGGAAGGCGGGGCCGAAACGCTCGGCCTTCTGCGGTCCCAT
>DATFKM010000334.1:0-2425 GCA_035268645.1 Paracoccaceae bacterium
GCCGACGTGCTGGTGGAGAACTACCGCCCCGGCGTCCTCGCCGAGATGGGCTTCACGCCCGAGCGCCTGGCCGAGATCAACCCCCGCCTCGTCGTGACCAGCGTCAACGGCTACGGCTCCACCGGCCCCTACGCCGACCGCCCCGCCTTCGACTTCATCGCCCAGGCGATGTCGGGCTTCATGGCCGTCAACGGCACGCCGGAGACGGGCCCCCTCCGCGCCGCGCCGCCCGTCACCGACCTCGTCGCCGGCCTCTACGCCGCGCTCGGCACGGTCGCCGCCCTCCGCACGCGGGACCGCGACGGCGCCGGCCAGCGGGTGGAGGCGAGCATGATGATGGGCATGCTCTCGCTGATGGCCTACCTCTCCGCCGCCCAGCTCGCGACGGGCGAGGTCCCGAAGCCCTCCGGCAACGACCACCCCATCGCCGCGCCCTACGGCCTCTTCCGCTGCGCCGACGGCGCCGTCGCGGTGGCGCCCTCCACCACGCGCATCCTCACGCGCTTCCTCGGCCAGCTCGGCCTCGCCCATCTGATCGAGGACCCCCGCTACGACACCGTCGACAAGCGCCGCGAGCGCCGGGCCGAGCTCAACGCCATGATCGACGCGGTGACCTCGCGCGAGACCGTCGACGACTGGATCGAACGCCTCAACGCCGCGGGCGTGCCCTGCGGCAAGGTGCAGAGCCTCGCCGAGGTGATGGAGGACCCCCAGGTCCGCCATCAGGAGATGGTGCTCGACGTGCCCCATCCCGGCCACGGCACGGTGCGCATGACCGGCTTTCCCGTGAAGCTCTCCGAGACGCCCTGCACGGTGCGCCGCCCGGCGCCCGATCTCGGCGCCGCGACCGAGGAGGTGCTGGCCGAGGCCGGCTACTCGTCCGAGGAGATCGCCGCCCTCCGCGCCGAGGGGACGGTCTGACGGCCGCCCGCGCCGCCCTCCCGCCCCCCGGGTGCGCCGATCCCCGCCGGCGGGCGCGCCGCTCGGGGGGATCGACCCCCCTCGCGCCGCCGCCGATCCGCCAGGGGCGGATCCGCGAGGGGCGCCCGGCCCGGCCGCGGCGCGCCGCTCCGGGGCGCCCGCGATGAGCCCCGACTGGCTGCAGGCCCTCGGCGGCCTCGGCCTGTTCCTCGTCGGCATGCGCATGCTGACCGGCGCGCTCTCCGACCTCGCGGGCGGGGGCCTGCGCGCCTTCCTGCGCCGCTCCACCGCCGGGCCGGCGCGCGGCGTCCTCGCCGGCGCCGGCGCCACCGCGCTCCTGCAGTCCTCCAGCGCCGTCACCGTCGCCGCCGTCGGCTTCGTCGCCGCCGGGCTGATCGGCTTTCGCGACTCCCTCGGCCTGATCCTCGGCGCCAACATCGGCACCACCGTCACCGGCTGGCTGGTGGCGCTGATCGGCTTCAAGCTCGACCTCGGCGCCGCGCTCACCCCCGCCGTCCTCGTCGGCGCCCTCGCCAGCCTCTTCGCGCCGGGCCGCGGGAAGGCCGGCGGCTGGGCGCTCGCCGGCTTCGGCGTGCTCTTCCTCGGCATCGACGCCATGCAGGACGGCATGGCCGCCCTCCGCGGCCTGCTCAGCCCCGAGGACTTCCCCCCCGACACGATCCTCGGGCGCCTGCAGCTCGTCGCCCTCGGCGCCGTCGTCACCGTCGTCACCCAATCCTCGAGCGCCGGCGTCGCCGCCGCGCTCGCCGCGCTCGCCGCCGGCGCCGTCAGCTTCCCGCAGGCCGCGGCGCTGGTGATCGGCATGAACGTCGGCACGACGGCCTCGGCGATCCTCGCCGCCCTCGGCGGCGGCGCCACCTCGCGCCGCACCGGGCTCGGCCACGTCCTCCACAACCTCGGCACCGCGGTCCTCGCCTTCGGCCTGCTCGGCCCCCTCGGCGCGCTCGCCGTGTGGGGACGTCAGGCGGGCCTCTTCGACCCGCAGCTCTGGCTCGTCGGCTTCCACACCGCCTTCAACCTGCTCGGGGTCGCCGTCGCGCTTGCGGTCCTGCCCGCCTTCGCGCGCCTGCTCGAACGCCTCGTCCCCGACGACGCGCCCGACCTCTCGCGCCGGCTCGACTCCGCGCTGAAGGGCGCGCCGGGCCCCGCCCTCGCCGCCGCCGCCGCCACCGCGCGCGACCTCGACGCCGCCCTCCGCGAGGCGCTCGCCGACGCGCTCGGGCCCCGCCGCCCGCGCGGGCTCCATGAGCGCCTCCGCCGCGTCGAGGCCGCCGAGGCGGACCTCCGCGACTGGCTCGCCGCCGTCGACCCGGGCGAGGAGGCGGCCGCCGCGGCGCGCCTGCGCGGCCTCCTGCATGCGCTCGACCACCTCTCCCGCCTCCGCCACCGTCTGATGCAGGACCAGCGGACCGAGACGCTCCGCGCCGCCGGGGACCTCGCCGGGGACCGCGACGCCCTCGCCGCCCTCGCCCCGGACCCGCCG
>DATFKM010000335.1:0-5830 GCA_035268645.1 Paracoccaceae bacterium
CTGCCCCACCTCGCCGAGGCCCCGCTCCTCGCCGCCTGCGACCTCGAGGCCGCGGAGCCGCGCCGCCTGCCCCCGCGGCGCGGGATCCGCTTGCTCGGCGCGACGCTTCCGCTCATTCTCGCGCGCGACGTCCCGGCCCCCGCGCTGCTCGCGTTCCTGCGCACCGGCGGCCGGCGCGAAACCGCCTGAGCCCGAATGCCCGAAGCCCGAACCGCGCCGCTCTCCGTCGTCCTCGTCACCGGCATGTCCGGCGCCGGCAACTCGACCGCGATCCGCGCGCTCGAGGACGCCGGCCACGAGGCGATCGACAACCTGCCCCTCTCCTTCGTCGACCGCCTGTTCCCCCGCGACGGCGCCACGGCGCCGGAGGATCCGCGTCCGCTCGCCCTCGGGCTCGACGTGCGCACCCGCGGCTTCTCCGCCGCCGCGCTCCTCGCCCGGCTCGAGGAACTGCGCGCCGACCCGGCGCTGGCGCCCCGGCTGGTGTTTCTCGACTGCGCCGATCCGGTGCTGGTCGACCGCTTCAAGACCACCCGCCGCCGCCACCCCCTCGCGCCCGAGGAGGATCCGGAGACCGGCATCCGGCGCGAGCGCGAGCAGCTCTGGCCGCTGCGCGAGCGCGCCGACCTCGTGATCGACACGACCGACCTGACGCCGCACGACCTCAAGGCCCGCCTGGCGGAGCTCGCCTCGGACGGCGCCGGCGCCCCGCGGCCCGCGCTCTCGATCCAGTCGTTCTCGTTCAAGCGCGGCGCCCCGCGCGAAGCGGACACGGTCCACGACACCCGCTTCCTCGACAATCCCCATTGGGACCCGGCGCTGCGCCCGCTCGACGGGCGCGACCCCGCCGTCGCCGCACGGGTGCGCGCCGATCCGCTCTACGAGGCGTTCATGAGCCGGCTGGCCGATCTCGCCCTGCTCCTGCTTCCGGCCTATGGACGAGAGGGCAAGGCCTACTATTGTATAGCGCTCGGCTGTTCAGGCGGCCGTCACCGTTCCGTCGCCGCGGCGGAGGATCTCGCGGCTCGGCTCGCCGCCGCAGGCTGGCCGGTCGCGCTCCGGCACCGCGAACTCGGCGACCCCGACCCTCGATCCGCCTTTCGATCCGCCCCTCGATCCGGAGGACCCGCATGAACCGCGCATCCGGCGCCCCCTCGCCCCGCCCCGCATGATCGGCATCGTGGTGATCGCCCATGGCGGCCTCGCCGCCGAACTGCTCGCGGCGACCGAACACGTCGTCGGCCCCCTGTCCGCGGTGCGCGCCATCGCCGTCCAGCCGCAGGACGATCCCCTCGCTCTCGCGGCCGAGGTCGACGCGGCGGTGGCCGAGACCGACCGGGGTCAGGGCGTCGCGCTCGTCACCGACATGCTGGGCGGCTCGCCGGCCAATCTCGCGCTCGGCGCCTTGGGCGAGACGGGGCGCGAGGTGATCTACGGCGCGAACCTCCCGCTCCTCGTCAAGCTCGCCAAGGCCCGCCACCTGCCGCTGGCCGAGGCCGCCGAGGCCGCCGTCGAGGCCGGCCGCAAATACGTCGACAGCGCGGGGCGCATCCTCGCCGCCCGCCGCCTGCGCGCCAGCCCCGCCTCCGCCTGAGCCATGCCGAAGGACGTCCCCGCCGCGCCGCTCGTGCGCCGCCTCGCGATACGCAACCGCAAGGGTCTGCACGCGCGCGCCTCCGCCCGCTTCGTCTCGACGGTCGAGGCGCACGACGCCCGCGCCGTGGTCCGCTTCGACGGGATCGAAGCGCCGGGCGACAGCATCATGGGCCTGATGACCCTCGTCGCCGCGCAGGGGTCGGAGATCGAGGTCGAGACCTCCGGCCCCGAGGCCGAGGCGCTGATGGAGGCGCTCTCCTCCCTCCTCGCCGACCGGTTCGGCGAGCCCGACTGACGAGCCCGGCCGGCGAGCCCGGCCGACGAGCCCGACCGACGAGCCCGACCGACGAGGACGTCCCGGCAGGCGCGTCTCCCGCCTCCGGTCGTTGCCCGCGGCCCCGGCCCATGCTTTCCTCGTGCGGGGCCACGCACGCCGCGAGCCGCCGTGCAGGAGAGACGAGGCCATGAGCGGAGCCCCGGACACGGAGACGCCGCCCCGCGCGCGCACGCCGGTCACGGGCCGCACGCCGGCCGACGCCGCGGCCGAGATCGCCGGGTCGCTGTTCGCGCTGCTCGGCAGCTGGACGCTGCCGCTGCTCGTGCTGGCGCTCCTCGGCGCCGGCTGGTGGTTCGTCGAGGAGCAGAACCGACTGAAGGACGAGGCCTATGACGAGGCTCTCTCCCAGCTTCGCGCGGAGCGCGACGCCGCCTACGCCGTGATCGCGACCAACAACGAGGCGATCGCCGACGTCACCTCCAAGCAGATAGGGAATCTCTCCTCGGTGCTCGGCGTCATCGACGAGGCCGAACTTCGCGGCGCCCGGGTCCGCCAGCTCGAGGACGCGGCGCGCGAGCGTCAGGCCGAGCTCGACCGCAGCCGCGAGCGCGTCGAGCGCGCCGAGGCCGAGCTCGAGAGCCGCACCCGCGCCTTCGAGCGCACCCGCAAGGAGGCCGAGCAACGCCAGGAGTCCCTGCGCACGAGCGCCGAGCGGCTCGCTTCGCTGGAGGCCGCGTTCCTCGCGGTCGAGACCGCGGCCCGCGCGGATCTGCAGGCGGCCGTGGAGAAGGTCGCCGAGGCGGGCGGGATGCTGGAGGAGATCGCCCAAGGCTCGATCGCACCGTCCGACCCGCGGGTGACGGCGGCCCTCGAGTCGCTCTGGGTCTACGTCTTCACCGGTTCGGGCTCCGCCGGTCTGGACGCCGCGAAGCAACGCTACGCCGACGTCGTCCTCGACCCCGCCCAGATTCTCATGCCGTTCGCCGAGCTCGAGGGCTGGCGTTTCGACGTCACCGGCCTCGACCAGCTGATCGGCGTCTCGCAGACGCGGCTCGAGGAGCGGATCACGCAGACCGACGGTTTCGGCTTCGACGCCTGGATCCGCGTGCGCTTCGCGGAGGCGGCGGAGGACGCCGGCCTCTCGGGTCACGCGCTGGCCGGGCTCGTCCGCGACGGCGTGCGCGATCGCCTGCTGGTCCTGTACCTCTACGGCGACGCGGAGGACGACCTTCGGGTCGGCGAGCACGCGATGTTCGAGGCCATCGCGCCGGCGCGGGGTCTCTCCAAGCTCCACGCCGCCGTCGAGGTCGTCGCGGAGGCCTACCTGCATCTCGGATACGTCCAGACCGAGGAGCACCGGATCGCGCTCCCGCCGGAGGCCGACAGCGTCCCGGTGATGGATCTCACCGCGCAGTCGATCGCGGCGGCGGACCTTCTGCACGGCGACGACGCGACCGTGCCGCTGCTGGGTCCGGACGCCTTCGCCGCGGTCGCGATCCGCCCCGACCTGCCGCCCGCGCTGCGCGACGCGTTCGATCCGAACTTCGGGGACGTCGGCGTCAGCGTCTCCATGCTCCGGGCGCGGCCCGAGTTCGAATCGCGCCTCGCCGGGGCGCTCCTCGATGCCGGACTCGACGAGATCGACGGACTGTCGGCCGCGGTCGCCAAGGCCTTCCGCGACGACCTGGGCGCCCCGCCGAGGCCCGTCGCGGAGCTCGACGCGACGGCCGACTACGCCCTGCCCTCGCCCTCGCCCTCGGCGCTCGCGCTGCAGCCCGGCTTCCGCGTGTTCCTGGAGCTCGACGCGCCCCCGCCGGCCTTCGACGGATCCGACGGGCGGACCCGCGCGCCGGCGCCGGACCCCGACCGGGAGCGGAGGGCCGTGATCCGCGTCGCCTCCGACTGGCAGGCCTACCGCTTCCCCGCCCCGCTCGAGATGACCTTCGCGCTCCGGCCGGGCGATCCCGCCTGGCGCCTCGTGCCCTCGGGCCCGGCAGGCGGCTCCGGGCCCCGCTGAGCCGCCCCGGCCGGCCGCCTCAGGCCAGCGCCGCCACCGCCGCGTGGCGCGGGCAGCCGACGAGGTGATCGTTGACCATCCCGGTCGCCTGCATGAAGGCGTAGCAGATCGTCGGGCCGCAGAACTTGAAGCCCCGCGCCTTCAGCGCCTTCGACATCGCCCGGCTCTCCGACGTCTCGGCCGGCACCTCGGCCATCGTCGCGAAAAGGTTGGTCCGCGGCGCGCCGTCCACGAAACCCCAGAGGAAGGCCGAGAACCCCTCCGCCTCGATCTCCGCCCAGGCGCGCGCGTTGCCCAGCGTCGCCTCGATCTTGCCGCGGTGGCGCACGATGCCGGGATCGGCGAGCGCCCGCGCCACCTCCGCCTCGCCCCAGCCGGCGAGCCGCTCCGGCGCGAAGCCCTCGAAGGCCGACCGGAACGCCTCGCGCTTCCTCAGGATCGTGATCCAGGAGAGGCCGGCCTGGAACGCCTCCAGCGCCAGCGTCTCGAAGAGCGCGCGCCCGTCCCGCTCCGGCACGCCCCATTCGGCGTCGTGATAGGCGACGTAGAGCGGATCCGTCCCGCACCACGGGCAGCGCCCGTCCTCGCCCGCCTGCATGATCCGCCTCCGCGCCGCGACACGTTCCGGAACGAACCCTGGGGCGAAGCGACGCCCCGCGCCAAGCCCGTCAGTCCTCGTCCGACTTTCGGGTGCGGCTCAGCGCGTCGAGCTTGGACTGCATCTCCTCGATCTGCTCCTGCAGGGTCGAGAGATCCGGGGCCCCGGCCTCGCGCCCCGCGCCCTCCTCGGGCTTCGGCCTCGAAGCCTCCCCCATCGGCGGCGCGAACGGCGCGAACATGCGGAAGGCGTTCTGGAACATGTCCATGTTCGACCGCGCCACCGCCTCGAAGTTGGCCAGCGCCGGGTTGGTCCCGAGCGCCGTGCGCATCTGTTCGCGCAGGGTCTCCTGGTTGCGGGCGAACGCCTCCATCGAGGCCTCCAGATAGCCCGGCACCATGCCCTGCAGCGTGTCGCCATACAGCCGGATGAGCTGGCGCAGGAAGTTGACGGGCAGCATGTTGCGACCCTTCGACTCCTCCTCGAAGATGATCTGGGCCAGCACGGAGCGCGTGATGTCCTCGCCGGTCTTGGCGTCGTAGACCACGAAGTCCTGCCCGTCGCGCACCATCTGCGCCAGATGCTCGAGCGTCACGTAGCTCGACTTCGCGGTGTTGTAGAGGCGTCGGTTCGCGTACTTCTTGATCGTGATCGGCGCGTCGTCCTTAGGCATGTCCTTGGCCAACTCGCCGTCCTCCCGTGCAGCCGCCGCGGCTGTCCGGCTCCGCCGCCGGACGAAGCATGAACCTAACGTCTCCGGCGCCGCGCCGCAAACGCTTCCGCCGCGCCTGCGAAAGCGCCCCGCGTTGCGGAGGCGCCGGGCGGCGGCTACGCTCCCGGCCCATGAACGCGCATCCCGAGGCCGCGGAGACCGCCGCCGATGAGGCCCTCGAAACGCCCGATCCGGCGGCGGAGGACGGCCGCGACGCGCCGGCGGGGCCGGACGCGGGGCGCCGGGCGGCGGGCCCCGCGGCCGCGGCGGCGCGTTGGCTCGACCTCTGGGAAAGCGCGCTCGAGGACCTCGCGCGCCGCGGCCCGCCGGGCTGAGACGCCCCGGCCGGAGCGTCTCGGCCGACCCAGCCCCCTGATCCTGCACCTCGCCGCCGCCGCCGCCGCCACGGCCCACGGCGTGGCCCTGGCGCCCGTCGCCGGCGACCCGCGCTTTCCCTGGCCCGAGGCGCTGCGCGAGGCGGGCCGCGCCGCCGGCGCCGCGCTCGCGGCCGAGGGGGCCGAGGGGCGCCTCGCCCTCGCGGTCGAGGCCGCGCGCCGGCTGTCGGAGATGCTCCGGGGCATCGAGCGCTGGCAGACCCACCCGCACGTCCGCGCCCTGCCTGAGCCCCCG
>DATFKM010000336.1:0-4226 GCA_035268645.1 Paracoccaceae bacterium
CGTGCTGATCCGGGAGACAGGACAGCTTTTCGAAGCGACGGGCCCCGTCGAGCCCGTGGAGACGCACCTTCGCCAGGGCTTTCTCGAGGGCTCGAACGTCTCGCCGGTGACGGAGCTCGCCCGGATGATCGCCGTGCAACGCGCCTACGAGGCCGGCCAACGGGCGCTCGAACAGGAGGACCAACGCGTGCGCACCGCCGTGCGCACACTCGCGGGAACCGCCTGACGGCGGCTCGTCACCGGCGCCTCCGCGGCGCCTCCACGATCGATCCGAAAGGAGACCGACATGCGCGCGCTGAAGATCGCCGCCACCGGGATGCAGGCCCAGCAGACGCGGGTCGAGGTCATCTCCAACAACCTGGCCAACATGAGCACCACCGCCTACAACCCGCGCCGGGCGGAGTTCGCGGATCTCCATTACGAGCAGTCGCGGCGCCCCGGCACGGTCAACGCGGCCGACGGCAGCGTCCTGCCCACGGGCGTGCAGCTCGGCCTTGGTGTGCGGACCTCCGCCGTGACGATGGAGATCGCGCAAGGCTCGCTGCGCAACACCGGCGGCGACCTCGATCTCGCCATCGAAGGCGATGGCTATCTCGAGGTCCTGCTGCCGACCGGTCTCTCCGCCTTCACCCGCGACGGCGCTCTGAAGCGCGACGCCGACGGCCTGATCGTCACCTCGGACGGGCATCCGGTGATCCCGGAGATCACCGTCCCGGCCGACGCCCGCGCCATCTCGATCAACGCCGACGGCGAGGTCTACGCCTACTTCGACGATCAGGTGGAAGGCCGCCAGCTCGGCGCGTTCGCGCTCGCCGGCTTCGCCAACGAGAAGGGTTTGGAGGCGATGGGCGGCAACCTCTATCGCGAGACCGCCGCCTCCGGCGCACCCGAGATCGGCGAAGCCGGGCGCGACGGGCGAGGCGTCTTCCGTCAGGGCTTTCTGGAAGACAGCGCCGTCGATGCCGTGCGCGAGATAACCCGTCTGATCGAGGCGCAGCGTGGCTACGAACTCAACGCCAAGGTCATCACGGCGGCCGACCAGATGATGGCCGCTTCGGCGCAGATCCGGTGACGCGGATGCTCGCATCGCTCCTGCGGTCCCTCGCGGCCGCGCCGGCCCTCGCCGCGCTCCTCGCCGTGGCGGCTCCGGCCGAGCCGGCGTCGCGCGACGGCATCGTCGTCGCCGCCCGCGCGATCCCGAGCCGCACCGTCCTCGACGCGGGAGACCTCGCCCTCGCCGAAACCGCGTCCGGCGTCGGCCTCTCGCGGATCGACGCCGCGATCGGCCTCGAGACCCGCGTCGCGCTCTACCCGGGTCGCCCCGTACGGGCCGAGGATCTCGGGCCGCCGGCGCTGATCGAGCGCAACGACCTCGTCGAACTGCTCTACCGCAAGGGCGGCCTCGTGATCCGCGCCGAGGGTCGCGCGCTCGATCGCGGCGGCGCCGGCGAGCGCGTGCGCATCATGAATCTCGGCTCCCGCCGGACCGTGACCGGGCGTGTCGCCGGGCGGTCGCTGGTGGAGGTCTCGCCATGACGGTTCCGCATGCCGCCCTCGCCGCGCTCGTCGCCTTGAGCGCCGTCGCCGGCTGCGCCCGGCTCGACCGCGTCGGTCAGGCGCCGGACTTCACCCCTCCAGGGCAGGCGCAGCAGCCGGTGCCGCCCGTGTCGCCCAGCCGGATCGCCGTCGCCTCGCCGCCAAAGGAGATCCCTCCGCCCTACGCGACGGCCTCGCTCTGGCGCTCCGGCCCGGAGTCGCTGTTCGGCGACCGTCGGGCCCGGACCTTGGGCGACATCCTCACCGTGGTGATCGAGATCGACGACGAGGCCGAGATCCGCAACAACACCCGGCGCAGCCGCAACGCGGAGGAGGATCTCTCGGTCTCCGCCCTGTTCGGCCTTCCGGCGCTGATCGACGGCGCCTTCGGCGTGCCCGTCGATCCCGGCGTGGGAATCGGCTCCGGCTCCTCCTCCGTCGGCGAGGGCTCGGTCGCGCGAAACGAGGAGATCACCCTGCGCATCGCCGCCACCGTGGTCGACGTGCTGCCGAACGGCCATCTCGTCGTCGCCGGCAACCAGGAGGTGCGCGTCAACTACGAGCTGCGGGACCTTCAGGTCGCCGGCATCGTCCGGCCCGCGGACATCTCCCGACGCAACGAGATAACCTACGACAAGATGGCCGAAGCCCGCATCGACTACGGGGGCCGCGGCCAGATCTCTGACCTGCAGCAGCCGCGCTACGGCCAGCAGGTGCTCGACGTCATCCTGCCCTTCTGACGCCGCCGGAGCCCGCGCCGCGATGAAGCTTGTCCTCCCGCTCCTGATCGCCCTTCTGGGGCTCGCCGGCGGCCTGTCCGCCGGGCACTATCTGCGCCCCGATGCGGCGCCGGCCGGCGGGGGGGCCGAGGCCGCCGCGTCTGAGGCGTCGGCGCCGGCCGAAGCGACGCCCACGCCGCGGCCGGAGACTCTGCCCGGCGCCGCGCCGCCGCGTTACGACCCCGACGAAAAGCGGGACTACGTGGCCATCGACCGCCAGTTCCTCGTCCCCTTGGTCGAGGACGGGGAAGTCGCGGCCATGATGATCCTCTCGCTCACGCTGGAGATGGAAATCGGCGCCCGAGACGCCGTCTTCGAGCGGGAACCGAAACTGCGCGACCGGTTTCTTCACGTGATGTTCCGCCACGCCCAGTCCGGGGCCTTTGCCGGGGTGTTCACCGCCGGCCCGGCCATGCGCGATCTGCGTGGCGCGCTCCTCGAGGCCGCGCGCGGCGTGCTCGGACCCGCCGTGCACGACGTGCTGGTGACCGATCTGCTGCGCCAGGATCTCTAGTCCGCCGAGGGGCGCCGAGGCGAATCGCAGGCGCGGACACGTCCCGCCTCGCGCGGCCCGTGACGGACGCGTCGGATCGACCTGCGGGCGCAAGATCGGCCGGCGCCGACTGGTCCGAATCCATGCGCCGGCGCCCAAAGCGCTCCCCGCGAGGCCGGACCGAGCGCGCCGGCCTCCGGCGACGTCCGAAGCGCCTGCGGCTCCGCCCGCCCCGATATCCTCCGTCGCCGCAATCCGGCCCCTCGGAACGCCATGGCTCCACCGCCACGAGCATCCGCCGGCCCGCCGCGCCCTCGCGACCGATCAGAACGCCGGTTCGCTCTGCCGACGCCGCTGCAGCGCCGCGACCCCCGCCAGCAGCGCCAGCGCCGGCAGGTAGAACACCTCCTTCGGCATCCGCTCCGCCGGCGCCGAGACCGAGACGATCCGCACCGGCGCGTCGGCGTAGAAGTCGAACTCCGTGCCGAGCCGCTCGAAGGGCGTGGAGAACATCGGTTCATTCAGCACCGGTCCGTCGGGATCCGGGCGGGTGGCGAGGCCGAGCTCGGCCAGCCGCCCGGCGCCGTCCTCCGTCGGGGGGCCCTCGAAGCGCAGGATCAGGAGCTGCTCGAGGCGCCGGTCGGGATCCTCGAAATCCGGCCCGGCGACCGTCAGCCGCAACTCGCTCCCCGCCGGCGCCTCCGCCGCCATCTCCAGCGCCGCGCTCCCGGGCGCCGTAACGAAGGGCGCCTGCACCTGGTCCAGCCACCACCCCGGCCGGAACAGGGTGAAGGCCACCAGCAGCAGCGCCGCCGTCTCCCACCAGCGGTTCCGCGTCAGGAAATATCCCTGCGTCGCCGCGGCGAACAGCATCATCGCCACCACCGCCACCACGAACACGAATACGGCCTTGCCCGGCCCCACGTCGATCAGCAGCAGCTCGGTGTTGAACACGAACAGGAACGGCAGCAGCGCCGTGCGGATGTCGTAGGCGAAACCCTGCACGCCGGTCATGATCGGATCGCCCCGGCTGATCGCCGCCGCCGCGAAAGCCGCAAGGCCGACCGGCGGCGTGTCGTCCGCGAGGATGCCGAAGTAGAACACGAACAGATGCGCCGCGATCAGCGGCATCGCCAGGCCGTTGGCCGCGCCCACCGCCACGATCACCGGCGCCATCAGCGAGCTGACCACGATGTAGTTCGCCGTCGTCGGCAGCCCCATGCCGAGGATCAGGCTCATCACCGCCACCAGCACCAGCATCAGCATGAGGTTGCCGCCGGAGGCCCACTCCACCAGCTCCCCGACCACCTGATGCGCGCCTGTCAGGCTGATCGTGCCCACGATCACGCCCGCCGCGCCGGTCGCCACCGCGATTCCGATCATGTTTCGCGAGCCGGCGACCATCCCCGTGAAGCACT
>DATFKM010000337.1:0-6649 GCA_035268645.1 Paracoccaceae bacterium
GGGCCCCCGGAGGTGCGGCACGCGCCGCCCCCGCGGGGGCGGCGGAGGCGCGCCGACGCGCGGCGAGGGGGGGTCGATCCCCCCCGAGCCGCGAGCCCCCCGCAAGGGCCTGGCGTCAGGTCGGGGCGATCGCGACCGAGGTGCGCTGGCGGTAGGGCCGTTCGGGCGTCGCGATCACGTTCGGGAAGCCGGGCTCGTCGACGGCGTTCGGGAAGTCCTGCGCCTCGAGGCAGAGGCCCGCGAAGGGCCGCGCCTCCCAGCCCGGGATCGGCAGCGCGAGGCCCGGCGCGTCGTAGACCTGCAGGCCGGGCCGGTCCGTCCACAGCGCCAGCCCGAGGTCGCCGGCGGCCGACCACGCCTCGGCCGCGGGCGCCCCGCCCGGCCCCCCACCGGCATCGAGCGCGAGGTTGACGTCGAGCGCCAGCGGCCGGCCGGCGGCGTCGCGGAGCCGGCGCGGCGTGCGGAAGTCGAACGGCGTGCCGGCGACGGAGGCGATCTCGCCGGTCGGGATCAGGTCCGGCCCCGTCGGGGTGTGGCGCGAGGCGGCGACGCGCAGGCGATGGTCCGAGACCGGGCCGGGATCCGCCGCGCCGTCGAGGTTCCAGTAGACGTGCTGGGCGAGGGCGATCGGCGTCGGGCGGTCGGGGCGCCCGTGCATCTCCCAGGTCAGCATGGGGCCGTCGAGCGTCAGGCGCACCTCGAAGGCGACGGCGCCGGGCCAGCCCTCGTCGCCGTCGGGCGAGTCGCAGGCGAGGCGGAGCGCGTCGCCCTCGCCCGCCATGCGCCAGTTGCGCCGGGCGAGACCGATCGGCCCGCCGTGCAGCGTGTGCGGTCCGTCGTTGGCGATCAGCCGGTGCGTGCGCCCGCCGAGGCGGAGGCGCGCGCCGGCGACGCGGTTGGCGACGCGCCCGACGATCGCGCCGAAGGCCGGGGCGTGATCGCGATGCGCGGCGAAATCCGGCAGCGCGAGGGCGACCGGGCGCTCGCCGCCGCCCGGAAGGCGCACGCGCCAGTCCGTGACCGAGGCGCCGAAGGAGATCACGGCGACGCGCGCCTGCGCGCTCTCCAGCGTCCCTTCGAGGACGGGGGCGCCGTCGTGGCGGGCGATCACGCGAAGGCGGGGGGCGGCCATGCCGGCAGCCTCGCGCGGCGGGGCGCTATCGACAAGGGGCGGGGGCGCGTGTAACACGCGCGCCGAGCGGTCGGGGCCGTTCCGGGCGTCCCGCGGCGGACCTCGGGCCCCGGCCGAGATCCCTGGAGCATGCGGCCCGTCCCGAGGCGGCCGCGGCGAGGCGAGGGCCCCCGGCCGATGGAAAACGTGCTGCTGATCGTCCACCTGATTCTCGCGCTGTTCCTGATCGGCGTTGTGCTTCTGCAGCGCTCCGAGGGCGGCGCGCTCGGCATCGGCGGCGGGGGCGGCGGCGGGGTCGGCGCCAGCCGGGGCGGGACCACGGCGCTCGCCAAGGTGACCTGGACGCTGGCGGCGGCCTTCATCGCGACCTCGCTGGCGCTGACCATCATCGCGGCGCAGGACGGCGCCTCGCGCTCGGTCATAGACCGGGTGGACCCGGCGGCGGACGCGCCCGCGCCGATCGCGCCGCCTGCGGCGGAGGACGACGACGTGCCGGCCGACCTGCGCGATCTGCTGGCGCCGGCGCCGATCCCCCCGGCCGAGCCCGAGGGCGACGGGGCCGACGGCGGCGTCGCGCCGCTGACGCCGCCCGCCGCCCAGTGACGACGGCGTGACCGAGGGCGCGAGCCGGCGGCGGCCGGAGGGCGCCGAGGCCGGGGCTTGAGCGAGACCGCGACCCGGCCGGGCGCGCTCGGCGGAGCGGCGGCGGCGCTCGGTGCGCGGGCGGCCGCGGCCGGGGCCTGGGCCGCGGCACGGCCGCCGCGGCGCCTGGCGGCGCTGGGACTGCTCTGCCTCCTGCTGTTCCTGCCGGGGATCGCGGCGCTGCCGGTGACCGACCGCGACGAGGCGCGCTACGCGCAGGCCACGACGCAGATGCTGGAGACCGGCGAGTTCGTCGACATCCGCTTCCAGGACGGTCCGCGCTGGAAGAAGCCGGCCGGGATCTACTGGATGCAGGCGGCGAGCGTGGCGGCGGCGGGGGGGCCGGAAGGCGTCGGCGTCTGGGCCTGGCGCGTGCCGAGCCTGATCGGCGCCGTGCTGACCGTCTTCGCCGCATACTGGGCGCTGGGGCCGTTGCTCGGGGCGCGGGGGGCCTTCCTCGCCGCCGGGCTGACGGGGGCGAGCCTGATCCTCGCGGCCGAGGCGAACATCGCCAAGACCGACGCCATGCTGACCGGGCTGACGACGCTGGCGCTCGGCGCCTGGATCCGGCGCATGACCGGGGCGGGCCTCTCGGAGGCGCGCCCGGCGCCAAGGGCCGTGGCGTTGGAGGAGACCGAGGGGCGCGGGGCGCTGGCGGCGATCCTCTGGGGCGCGCTCGGCCTCGCGGTGCTGGTCAAGGGGCCGATCGCGCCGGCGGTGCTGGCGCTCGCCGCGGTCTGGACCGCGCTCTCCGGGCGGAGCTGGCGCCCGGTGCGGGCGCTGGGACTGATCGGCTGGGGGCCGCTCCTGTTCCTCGCCATCGCCCTGCCTTGGTACGTCGCCATCTGGGCGAAGACCGACGGCGCCTTCTTCGCGGAATCGGTGGGGCGCGACCTGCTCGGCAAGCTCGTCGAGGGTCAGGAGAAGCACGGCGCGCCGCCGGGGACCTATCTCGGCGTCGCCTGGGCGGTGTTCTTCCCCTGGGCCGGGCTGGCGCTCTGCGCCGCGCCTTTCGTCTGGCGCGAGCGGGGGGCGGCGTGGGCGGCGCCGCTGCTCGGCTGGGCCGTGCCGATGTGGCTTCTGCTGGAGGCGGCGCCGACCAAGCTGCCGCATTACGTCATGCCGCTGGCGCCGGCGCTCGCCGGGCTGGTCGCGGCCTGGGCGCTGCGCGAGGGGGGCGCGGCGCGGCGCTGGTCCTGGATCGCGGCGGCGGCGCTGTTCGGCCTCGTCGGGGCGGCGCTCGGCCTCGCGAACCTCGCGCTGCCCGTCGCGGTGGGCGAGGGGCTCTCGCCCTGTGGCGCGCTGCTGGCCCTCGCCGGGCTCGGCGCCGTGGCGCTCGGCGTCGCGGCGCTGCGGGCGGAGGACCTGCGCGGCGCGCTCGCGGCGATGGCGCTGGCGGCGTTGACGCTCTTCCCGGCGACGCTGCAGTTCGGCCTGCCGCGCACCGAGTTCGGCTTCCCGTCGGAGGCGATGGCGCGCGCCTCGGCGCCCTGGGCGGCCTGCCTCGGGCGCCCCGCGGCGAGCCAGAGCTACCGCGAGCCGTCGCTGGTGTTCCTGCAGGGCACGGACACGCGGCTGATGAGCGTCGAGGCGGCGGCGACGGCGCTGCGCGAGGAGGCCGGCGCGACGGTCTGGATCGAGGACCGTCGCCGCGAGCGCCTGATGGACGCCTTCGAGGGCGAGCCGCCCGACCTCGAGACGCTGGAGACGGTGACCGCGTTCAACCCCAACCGCGGCGGCATCACCACGCTGCGCCTGACGGCGCGCGCCGGCGACCCGGCGATCGCCGCCTGTCGGCCCTGATGCCGGGGGTTGGAGCGGCCCGGTCCCGGGTGTAGGAGGCGTCTTTCCTCCGCGCCGCCCCGGAATCCCGCCCCCATGACCGACGCCCCGCCCCGCATCACGGTCGTCGCCCCGATGAAGAACGAGGCGGAGAACGTGGCCCGCCTCGCCGAGGAGATCGGCGCGGCCTGCGCGGGGCTGGCGCCGTTCGAGGCGGTGTTCGTCGACGACGGCTCGGACGACGGCACGCTCGCGGCGATCGCCGAGGCGCGGGTGCGCCATCCGTGGCTGCGGGGCGTGCGGCACGCGCGCTCCTGCGGGCAGTCGGCGGCGGTGCTGACGGGCGTGCATGCGGCGCGCGCGCCGATCGTCTGCACGCTGGACGGCGACGGGCAGAACCCGCCGTCGGAGATCCCGAAGCTCGCGGCGCCGCTGCTGGCGGACGACGCGGGGCGCATCGGGCTCGTCGCCGGACAGCGGGTGGACCGGCAGGACACGGCCTCGCGCCGCTTCGCCTCGCGCGCGGCGAACGCGGTCCGTCGGCGCCTGCTGCACGACGACACCCGCGACACCGGCTGCGGGCTGAAGGCGTTCCGGCGGGAGACGTTCCTCGCCCTGCCCTTCTTCGACCACATGCACCGCTACCTGCCGGCGCTGGTGCGCCGCGAGGGGCTGGAGGTGGCGCTGGTCGACGTCAGTCACCGGGCGCGCACGGCGGGACGCTCCAACTACACCAATGTCGGCCGGGCGCTGGTGAGCGGGCTGGACCTGATCGGGGTCTGGTGGCTGATCCGGCGGCGGCGCCTGCCGGTGGTCGAGCGGGAGCGTCCGGGCGAATGAGCGAGGCGCTCGCGGCCCTTCTCGGCGTCCAGAGCCGGGCGGAACTGATCTGGGTCCTGGTCGGGCTCGGGGGCCAGATGCTGTTCATGGGCCGGTTCCTGGTGCAGTGGATCGCCTCGGAGCGGGCGCGCCGCTCGGTCGTGCCGACGGCGTTCTGGTGGCTTTCGATCGGCGGGGCGGCGGTGCTGCTGGCCTATGCGCTCTGGCGGCGCGATCCGGTGTTCATCCTCGGCCAGAGCCTCGGCTTCGCGATCTACGCGCGGAACCTCTGGCTGATCCGGGCGGAGCGGCGGGGCGCCACGCCCTCGGACTGAGCCCCGCGCCCCCTTGCGCGCCGGCGGCGCGGCGCGTTTGATGCGATGCAGCAGGCGGAAAGGGAGCGTTATGGGCCGGCTGACGACGCATGTGCTGGACACCGCCCGCGGGCGCCCGGCGGCGGGACTGCGCATCGAGGTGTTCCGCCTCGCGGTCGACGCGCGGGACCGGGTCGGCGAGGCCGTCACCAACGCCGACGGGCGTTGCGACGCGCCGCTGCTGGAGGCGCACGCCTTTCGCCCCGGCGTCTACGAGATCGTGTTCCACGCCGGGGAGTGGCTGGCCAAGGAGGGGTTCGACCTGCCCTCGCCGCGCTTCCTCGACGAGGTGCCGGTGCGCTTCGGCATCGCCGAAGGGGAGAGCCGTTATCACGTCCCGCTGCTGCTCTCGCCCTACGGCTATTCGACCTATCGGGGCTCCTGATGCGGGGCGAGGTGCGCTTCCTGCTGAACGGGGAGCGGGTGGCGCTTTCGGGCGTCGATCCGCGGACCACGCTGCTCGACTGGCTGCGCGAGGCGCGCGGGCTGACCGGGACCAAGGAGGGCTGCAACGAGGGCGACTGCGGGGCCTGCACGGTGGGGATCTCGCGGCTCGAGGACGGGCGGGTGGTGCGGCGGGCGGCGAACGCCTGCATCCAGCTGCTGCCGATGCTGGACGGCGCGGCGGTGACGACGGTGGAGGCGCTGGGCGGCGAACACCCGGCGCAGACCGCGATGGTGACGCGCCACGGCTCGCAATGCGGGTTCTGCACGCCGGGGATCGTGATGAGCCTCTGGTGCGACGACGGGGCGCGCGCGCCGGCGGACGTGCTGGCGGGCAACCTCTGCCGCTGCACGGGCTACGGGCCGATCCTTCGGGCGGCGGAGGACGCGCGGGCGGCGCGGCGGGTCGCGGACGATCCAGCGCCGCTCGAGGCGCTGGCGGACGGGGAGACGCTGGCGCTCGAGGGGGGCGGGGCGCGGGCCTTCGCACCGGTCTCGGAGGACGCGTTGGCGGTGCTGTGTCCGGAGTGGCCGGACGCGGTGTTGGTGGCCGGGGCGACGGATGTGGGGCTGTGGCTGACGAAGCGGCTGGAGCGGCCCGAGACGTTGATCTTTCTGCACCGGATCAAAGGCTTCGGGCGCGTTCTGGAGACGGACGGCGAGGTGGAGATCGGCGCGGGGGCGAGCTGGACGGCGGCGGAGGGCGCGCTGGCGCGGCTGGCGCCGGATCTGGGGGAGCTGGCGCGCCGCTTCGCCTCGGTGCAGGTGCGCAACGCCGCGACCGTCGGCGGCAACGTCGCCAACGGCTCGCCCATCGGGGACGGGCCGCCGGCGCTGATCGCGCTCGGCGCCGAGGTGGTGCTGCGGCGGGGCGAGGAGACGCGGACGCTGCCGCTCGAGGACCTCTTCCTCGACTACGGGCGGCAGGACCGGCGGGCCGGAGAATACGTCTCGGCGCTTCGCGTGCCGCGACCGGCGGCGGGGGAGATCGTGAAGGCCTTCAAGGTCTCCAAGCGCTTCGACCAGGACATCACGGCGGTGCTCGGTTGCTTCCGGATCGCGGTGGAGGGCGGGCGTGTCGCGCGGGCGCGGATCGCCTATGGCGGGATGGCCGGGGTGCCGAAACGGGCGCGGGCGGCGGAGACGGCGCTGATCGGGCGCGACTGGTCCGAGGCGACGGTGCGCGAGGCGATGGCGGCCTTCGCCGAGGACTTCGCGCCGATCGACGACATGCGGGCCAGCGCGGCGTATCG
The DNA here is from genome assembly GCA_035268645.1 of Paracoccaceae bacterium. Classification (GTDB taxonomy): domain Bacteria; phylum Pseudomonadota; class Alphaproteobacteria; order Rhodobacterales; family Rhodobacteraceae; genus Albimonas. Next base: position 6,447 of record DATFKM010000337.1, read on the forward strand.
GCTCCGCGTCGCGCGCAACCTGCTTCTGAAAGTCTGGCTGGAAGCCTCGGATGCGAAACGTGAAACGCGCGTGCTCGGCCGCGGTGCGGCGGCATGACGGCGCCGGAGGGACGCCTCTCGGCCGACGCGATCGCGGGCGGCGTGCGCGCGCCTCGGGCGCACGCCGCCCGCGATCGCATCGGCCGAGAGGCGTCCCTCCGGCG
>DATFKM010000338.1:0-10281 GCA_035268645.1 Paracoccaceae bacterium
GCCGATCGGCTCCAGCCCCGCCGCCTCCATCCGCTTGGTCAGCAGAAGGCCGAGCGAATAATGGGCGTTGCGGCCCGCGAAGCCGTAGACGGCGAGGTTCCAGCGCCCGGCGCGGGGGAAGCTCTCGACCAGCAGCCCGTCGGGGCCGGGGAGGGCGGAGCGGCGGTCCTGCTGCGCCAGCCAGTCGCGGACATGGCCGGGCAGCGCGCCCCATCCCGCCCGGTCGTCGAGCAGCTCCAGCACCCGGCGGGAGAGGACGGTGGAGGTGGCGAGGCGCCAGCCGCCGAAGACGGCGATCTTCGGCTCCTTGTCGGGGCGGCGGGAGACCTCGAGCGTCATCTCGCGGAGGCCCTCGTATCTCACCACCTCGCCGCCGATCAGGAAGGTGTCGCCGGGGACGAGGGTGGCGGCGAAGTCCTCCTCCACCTCGCCGAGCTTGGGGCCGCCGCCGCGGCGCCCGGCGAGGCGCACGCCGAGGGTCTCCGCCGCGACGATGGTGCCGAGGTTCATGCGGATCGTCCGCGCGCTCCGCGGATCGCGGAGGCGGAAGGTCCCGGGCGGCTCCTCGATCAGCCGCTTCCACTTGTCGTAGGCGCGGAGGGCGTAGCCGCCGGTGGCGCAGAATTCGAGGCAGTCGTCGAATTCCTCTCGCGTGAGCAGGGCGTAGGGCCCCGCACGTCTCACCTCTTCGAAGAGCCTGTCGGCCTGGAACGGCCCGGCGCAGGCGATGCAGAGGATGTGCTGGCAGAGCACGTCGAGGGGCGCGACGGAGGGGCCGGGGCCGTCGAGGTCCTTGGCGAGCACCGCGTCGAGCGCGGCGCGGCATTCCAGCACCTCGAAGCGGTTGGCGGGCACGATCAGCGCGCGCGACGGGGCGTCGTAGCGGTGGTTCGCCCGGCCGATGCGCTGCACCAGCCGCTTGACGTTCTTCGGCGCGCCGACCTGGATCACGAGGTCGACGTCGCCCCAGTCGATGCCGAGGTCGAGCGAGCCGGTGCAGACCACCGCGCGCAGCTCCCCCGCCGCCATCGCGCCCTCGACGCGGCGCCGCGCCTCGCGGTCGAGCGAGCCGTGGTGGATGCCGATGGGCAGGCCCTCGGCGTTCTCGGCCCAGAGGGCCTGGAAGAACAGCTCGCACTGGGCGCGGGTGTTGTGGAAGACGAGGGTGGTGCCGGCCCTGCGGATCTCCTCCATCACCGCGCGGGCGGCGTGGCGCCCGCCCTGGCCGGCCCAGGGCGGCGGCACGTCGGTCTCCAGCATCGCGATGTCGGGCGGCGGGCCGGGATCGGCCTCCAGCAGGCGGCAGCCTTCGGGGCGCAGCCAGCGCGCCAGCGCCGCCGGATCCTCCACCGTGGCCGAGAGGCCGACCGCCTCCAGCCCCGGCGCCAGCGTCCCGAGCCGCGCGAGGCCGAGCGCGAGCTGATCGCCGCGCTTCGATTCGGCGAGGGCGTGCGCCTCGTCCACGATCACGCGGCGGAGGCCCGCGAAGATCCGCGGCGCGTCCTCGTAGCTGAGCAGGAGCGCGAGGCTTTCGGGCGTGGTCAGCAGGATGTGCGGCGGGTCGGCGCGCTGGCGCCTGCGGGCCGATTGCGGGGTGTCGCCGGTGCGGTCCTCGACCCGGATCGGCAGCGCCATCTCCTCGATCGGGCGGGCGAGGTTGCGGCGGATGTCCGCCGCCAGCGCCTTCAGCGGCGAGACGTAGAGGGTGTGCAGGCCGGGCGGCGGGTCCCTCTCCAGCGCGACGAGGGTGGGGAGGAAGCCGGCGAGGGTCTTGCCGCCGCCGGTGGGCGCGACGAGGAGGTCCGCGCCGCCGGTCCCGGCGCGGCGCAGCAGTTCGAGCTGATGCGGATGGGGCGACCAGCCGCGACGGGCGAACCAGTCGCGGAAGCGGGGCGGCAGCAGGGTCGCGGCGTCGGGACCGTCCATCCGCGCGAGCATGGGACGCCCGGCGACCCCGTCAACCGCCTCAGCGGTCGCGGATCGCGCCGAGCCGGGGCATCGGGTCGAGCCGGACCGGCGGCGCGTCGTCGCCCTTGCCCTCGGCCCTGCTGCGGCGGGCGCAGTCCACGAGCGCCCCGCTGCAGGGGCCGTGCACGATCCGCGTGCGCCCGAGCGCGTCGATCAGCAGGGCGCGCCGGCCGGCGTCGACCTGGACCGGCGTCTCCTCGGGCAGGATCATGCCGGCGGGCAGCGCCGGGATCTCCGATTCCAGCACCACCATGTCGGCCGCCGCAGCCGGCCCGGCCGCCGCGAGCCCCGCCGCCAGCGCGAGCGCCGCCCCAGTCCTCCTCGCAGACCCCGCGCCGCGCATGGCCGCCTCCCGCATCCGAGGTTTCCCGTCACGGTCACCTTGGAGCCTGCGGACCCCCGCGTCACCGGTTTCCGTCGGAAGGTTGACGCGCCGCAACATAGCGTCTCCAATTCCGCGGCGGCATGTGGAGGGCCCATGTTCAACGAGATGACCGGCCGGGACGGCACCCTGCGCGAGCCCTACGCCGGCGTCGCGAAATGGCTGGAGGAGACGGGCGTCGACCTGCTTCAGCGCCGCTCGGAGGAGGCCGAGGCGATCTTCCGGCGCATCGGCGTCACCTTCGCGGTCTACGGCGAGGGCGGCGATCCGGAGCGGCTGATCCCCTTCGACCTGGTGCCGCGGGTGTTCGCGGCGGCCGAATGGCGCCGGCTCGACCGCGGCATCCGCCAGCGGGCGCGGGCGCTGAACGCCTTCCTGCACGACGTCTATCACCGCGGCGAGATCCTGCGCGCGGGGCTGGTGCCGGCGGACCTCGTCTACCGCAACGCCGCGTTCCTGCCGGAGATGGTGGGGGTGGAGCCGCCGGGGCGGGTGTATTCCCACATCGTCGGCATCGACATCGTGCGCACCGGGCCCGGCGACTTCCAGGTGCTCGAGGACAACTGCCGCACGCCCTCCGGCGTCTCCTACATGCTGGAGAACCGGGAGATCATGATGCGCATGTTCCCCGAGCTGTTCGACGGGGGCCGGGTGATGCCGGTGGACGACTACCCCGACAGCCTGCGCAACACGCTGGAGGAGGTGGCGCCGGCGGCCTGCAAGGGCGAGCCGACCTGCGTGGTGCTGACGCCGGGCTCGCTGAACTCCGCCTATTACGAGCACTCCTTCCTCGCGGACCTGATGGGGGTGGAGCTGGTGGAGCCGCAGGACCTCTTCGTCGACGAGGGGCTGGTCTGGATGCGCACCACCCGCGGGCCGACGCGGGTGGACGTGATCTACCGGCGCATCGACGACGACTTCATCGACCCGCTGGCGTTCCGGCCCGATTCGATGCTCGGCGTGCCGGGGATCTTCGACGCCTACCGGGCGGGGGGCGTCACGCTCTGCTCGGCGCCGGGGGCGGGGGTGGCGGACGACAAGGCCGTCTACTGCTTCGTGCCGGACATGATCCGCTTCTACCTCGGCGAGGCGCCGATCCTCGAGAACGTGCCGACCTGGCGCTGCGCCGAGCCCGACGCCCGCGCCCACGTGCTGGATCGGCTGGAGGAGCTGGTGGTCAAGGAGGTGCACGGCTCCGGCGGCTACGGAATGCTGATCGGCCCGCGCTCCACGGCCGAGGAGCGCGCCGCATACGCGAGGCGGATCGAGGCCGAGCCCGACGCCTTCATCGCGCAGCCGACGCTCGAGCTTTCGGCCTGCCCGACGCTCGGGGGCGGCGATCTCGGGCCGCGTCACGTGGACTTCCGGCCCTACTGCCTCGTCGGGCGGTCGATGCGCCTCGTGCCGGGCGGGCTGACGCGGGTCGCGCTCCGCGAGGGCTCGCTCGTGGTCAATTCCAGCCAGGGGGGCGGGGTCAAGGACACCTGGATCCTCTCGGAATGAGCCGATGCTGAGCCGCACCGCCGAGCACCTCTACTGGATGGCCCGCTACATCGAGCGGGCCGAGAGCACCGCGCGCCTGATCGAGATGGGTCAGCGCATGGCGATGCTGCCGGGCTCCGGCGCCCGCGACGAATGGCGCTCGGTGGTGATGGCGGCCGGCGCGGCGGACCTCTTCGGCAAGGACGACCGCATCACCGAGCCCGCGGCGGTGCGGGCGCTGCTGCTCGATCCGGCCAACACCTCCTCGATCCGCAGCTGCCTCTCCAAGGCCCGCGCCAACGGAAAGGCGGTGCGCACCGCGCTGACGCGCGAGATGTGGGAGGCGCTGAACGACGGCTGGCGCCGGCTGGAGACGGTGGACGGCGACACCGCGGCGCTGAGGCGCGAGCTGCCGGACATCCTCGACTGGACGCGGGCGCGGGCGACGCTGTTCCGGGGCGCGGCCGAGGCCGGGATGCTGCGCAACGACGGCTGGGACTTCCTGCGCATCGGCGGCTTCGTCGAGCGCTCGGACATGGTGCTGAGGCTGCTCGACGTGAAGTACTACGTGCTGCTGCCGGAGACCGAGGTGGTGGGCGGCGGGCGCGACCATCACCAGTGGACCTCGGTGCTCTACGCCACCTCCGCCTCCCGCGCCTTCCACCACGTCTACCGGGGCGACTACGCGCCGTGGAAGATCGCCGACTTCCTGATCCTCAACCGGGCCTTCCCCCGCTCGCTCCTGCACTGCTACAGGGAGACGGGGGTGCACCTCGACCGCATCGCCCGGCGCTACGGCAAGCGGCACGACTGCCACACCACCGCCAACGTGATGATCGCGCGGCTGGAGGACGCCGGGATGGGGGAGCTCTTTCGCGACGGTCTGCACGAGTTCATCGGCGAGGCGATCCGCGTCACCGGCCGGCTCTCCTCGGAGATCAGCCGCGCCTACCACTTCTGAGGCCGCCCCCGGAGGCTCCGCCCGCCATGATCCGTCCGCGCCCCGCCCCGTCGCCGCGCCCCGCCCCGGCGGGGCCGCGCCGCTCGGGGGGATCGACCCCCCTCGCGCCGCCGCGGATCCGCCGGGGGCGGATCCGCGAGGGGCGCCCGGCCCCGGCGGCGCGCGTCTCGGGCCTGCGGCGCGCCGGGGGCCTCGGCGTCGCGCGGCGCGCCGGGCCCCTGCGACCGATCCGGCACGCCGGAGACACGCGATGCGCCTGAAGATCCGCCACGTCACCCGCTACGCCTACGATCCGCCGGCGCTGCGTCTCGCGCTGCGGCTCAGGCTCTGGCCCTCGCGTTTCGAGGCGCAGCGCCCGCTCGACTGGCGCGTCAGCGTCGACGGCGAGGCGGTGCCGATCCTCTTCACCGACGTGCACGGCGAGTCGCTCGGCCTCTGGCACGCCCACGACCCGCGCGACGCGGTCGAGATCGTCGCCGAGGGCGAGGTGGAGACCGAGGACGCCGCCGGCCTCGTGCGCGGGCTCGGGCGCGAGCGCGGGCTCGGCCTCTGGCGGCGCGACACGGCGCTGACGGCGCCCGACCCCGGCCTCGACGCCCTCGCGGGCGCGGCGCGGGAGGCCGCGGGCGGCGCCGGGCGCCTCGCGGAACTGCACGCGCTGATGCAGGCGGTGCACGCCCGCGTCGAATACCGCGCCGGCCTCACCGACGCCGACACCCCGGCGGCGCGCGCGCTCGCCCTCGGGGCCGGGGTCTGCCAGGACCACACGCACGTCTTCCTCGCCGCCGCGCGGCGCCTCGGCGCCCCGGCGCGCTACGTGGCGGGCTATCTGCTGGCCTCCGACGATCCCGAGGCGGCCGAGGGTCCGGCGGCCGACCCGAGCGAGACCCACGCCTGGGCCGAGGCGCATGTCGAGGGCCTCGGCTGGGTCGGCTTCGACCCCTCCTCCGGCGTCTGCACGACCGACCGGCACGTCCGCCTCTGCTCCGGCCTCGACGCGCGGGCGGCGGGCCCGATGCGCGGCAGCGTCGGCGGCGGCACGGACGAGACCCTCGAGGCCTGGGTCGACATCGACCGCGTCGCCGCCGAAAGCGCGCAGTAGGAGAGGGACCGCCGATGACCTATTGCGTCGGCCTGCGCCTCGACGCCGGGCTCGTGATGCTGGCCGACACCCGCACCAACGCCGGGCTCGACAACATCTCGCGCTTCGCGAAGATGAGCCACTGGGAGGCGCCGGGCGAGCGCGCGCTGGTGCTGATGAGCGCCGGCAACCTCTCGATCACCCAAGGCGTGGTCACCCGCCTCTCGGTCGCCTGCGAGCGGGCCGCGGCGGGCGAGGAGACGGAGAGCATCCTCACCTGCCCCTCCATGTTCCGCGCCGCCCAACTGGTCGGCGACGCCATGGCCGGCGAGCAGCGCCGCTACCGCTCCCGCCTCGAGGCGCAGGGGGAGGCGGCGGACGCCACGCTGATCCTCGGCGGCCAGCGCGCCGGGGGCGCGCCGCGGCTGTTCCTGGTCTACTCGGCCGGCAACTTCATCGAGGCGACGGCCGACACGCCCTTCTTCCAGATCGGCGAGCACAAGTACGGCAAGCCGATCCTCGACCGCGTGATCACGCCGGCGACGCCGATCCCGACGGCGCTGAAGGCCGCTTTCGTCTCGATGGATTCGACGCTGCGCTCGAACCTCTCGGTGGGGCTGCCGCTGGACCTCGCGGTGATCCGGGCCGGGGAGATGCGCCTCGCCGCACGTCGGCGGATCGAGGCGGACGACCCGGACTTCTCCGCGATCTCCACGGCCTGGTCGGAGGCGCTGCGGGAGGCGTTCTCGGAGGTGCCCGAGGTCGTCCTGGAGTGAGGCCCGCGCGGCGGGGCGCCGCCGCGAGGGCGGTTCAGCGCAGCCGCGCGCCGGTCTCGTGCGGCGTGGCGCGCCCGGCGATGCGGGCGGCGTAGACCTGACGCCCCTCCAGCACGCGCTGCACGTAGTTGCGCGTCTCGCCGAACGGGATCGTCTCGATCCAGTCCACCATCGCCTCGATCCCGCGGCCGCGCGGGTCGCCGTAGCGCTCCAGCCAGCCGCGCACGCGATGCGGCCCGGCGTTGTAGCCCGCCGCCACCAGCGGCAACGAGCCGAACTCCTCCCAGAGCCCGCGGAGGTAGTCGTCGCCGAGTCGCGCGTTGTAGCGCCAGTCCGCGGTCAGCGCGCCGCGCGAATAGGCGAGCCCCAGCCGGCGCGAGACCGATTCCGCCGTCGCCGGCATCACCTGCATCAGCCCGCGCGCCCCGGCGTGGCTGATCGCCTCGGGGTTCAGCTCGCTCTCCTGCCGCGCCACGGCCATCAGGAGGGCGGGGTGCATCGCGCCGCCGCCCGCCGCGAGGCCGGTGACGGGGTAGTAGGGCGTCGGGAGCACGAGGCCGAGCCGCGCCGCGGCCTTGCCGGCGCGCACCGCGATCTCCGGCCGGTCCAGCTCCAGCGCCAGCGCGCCGAGCGCCGCGAAGTCCCGCGGCGTCTCCGCCAGCCGGGTCGCATGCACCAGAAGACGCCAGGAGAGCCCGCGCTCCCCCGCCCAATGCGCCAGCACGCCGGCGCGCACCGGCTCGCGCGCCACGATCGCCGCCCTCCGCCAGTCCGTCGGCAGGGGCGAGCCCGCGAGGCCGGGATCGGGGGCCGCGCCCGCCGCCTCCGCGGCGAGCTGGCCGTAGAAGCTGGTCTGCCAGCGGGCGCCCTCGCGCCACGCCGCCTCGGCGCCGGCCGCGTCGCCGGCCGCCGCCCGCGCCCGGCCCAACCAGTACCAGCCGCGCCCGAGGCTGATCGGCGTCTCCACCGCCGCGAGGAACGTCTCGAAATGCCGCGCCGCCGCGCCGGGCTCGCCCAGCTCGCGCAGCGCGATCCAGCCGGCGAACCACTCCAGCTCGGCGTGGTCGTAGCCGATCTCCGGCGTCGTGAAGTGCCGGCTCGCGAGCTCGTAGGCGAGCCGCGGGTCTCCCGCCCAGTCCGCCCGGCGGGCGAAGGCCATGCGCCGGTCCGCCCAGGCGCCGGGCCGCCCCAGCGCCGCGGCGGAGACCGAGCGGGCGCGCATCATCTCCAGCGCGCCGTCGTCCAGCCCCTTGGCGTCGCGCCAGCGGAACCGCTCGTAGGCGAGGCCCGGGTCGTCGGCCAGCGCGGCGGGCACCCGGTCGATCAGCGCGTTGACGCCGGCGTCGCCGCGGCGGAGCGCGATCCGCGCGCGGGCCAGCGCCGCGAGGCCGGGATCGACCCGGCCCAGCATCCGCTCCGCCTCGCCGCCGAGGCCGCGCCAGAGCAGCATCTCCAGCCGCGCGGGGTGCGCGCCCGCGAAGGCCCCGCCCCAGGCGTCCAGCAGCGCCCGCTCCTCGTCATGCGTGAGCGACAGAGTCTCCCAGGCCCGGATCGCCGTCGCCCGCGCCTCGGCGACGCGCCCCTCGGCCCGCCAGGCCTCCGCGAGGCGCGCCGCGCCGGTCCCGGTCAGCGGCGCGCTCCGCTCGAAGAAGCCGAGGACTTCGAGCGGCGAGAGCCGTTCGGGCATCCGCCGCTCGGCCAGCCGGCGCAGGGCGGCGCGCCCCGGCCAATCCGGATGATCGGAGAGGAAGCGGGCGTAGTCCTCGAACCGGCCCTCCCCGTCCGAGAGCCGGCGCCAGCGCACCAGCGCCCGCGCCGCCGGCTCCGCGAGGCCTGCGGCGATCGCCTCCGCCCCCTGCCAGTCGCGCGCCTCCAGCGCCTCCGTCAGGACGGCGAAGCGTCCGCCGTCGCCCGGTTCCGGCAGCGCCGCCGCCGCGCCGCTCCACAGTCCCGCCACGAGCGCCAGCGCGCCCGCCCATCCGGTCAAAGCCATGCTCGCGCCCATCCGTTCCGCCGGTCTCGCGCCGGCGCTTCGTCCGCTCGCGCATGTCTACCACGGCAAGCGGGCCGTCGCCACGATGGCGCGCGCGCCGCTCACGCCTCCGCGGCGCACGCGCCGCTCACGCTTCCGCGCGTCACCAGCCGGGACCGGCGCCCATGCCGGCGTCGACCGGCAGCACCGCGCCGGTGATCCCCGACGCGGCGTCAGACAGCAGGAACACGCAGGCGGCCGCCACCTCCTCGGCCGTCACCTCGCGGCCGAGCGCCGCGGCCCGGCGCCAGCGCGCGACGCCCTCGGACCACTGCTCCTCCAGCCCCGGCCGGGCGGTCAGGCCGGGCGAGACCACGTTGACCCGGAGCGGCGCGAGCTCCATCGCCGCGGCGCGCGCCAGCGTCTCGAGGCCGGCCTTGGTCGCGGCGTAGACCGAATGTCCGGGGGCCGGCCGCGTCGCCTCCACCGAGGAGACCAGCACCGCCGAGCCCGCCTCCATCCCCGCCAGCAGGCCCTGCGCGGCGCCGAGATTGACCCGCGCCAGCGCCTCCCAGAACCGTCCGCTCTCGCGGAAGGCGCCGAGGTCCTGGCGCGCGGCGCAATGCACGAGCCCGTCGGCGCCCGTGGCCCGCGCCAGCGCCTCGCCCGCCTCGAAGCCGTCGAGGCCGGCGCGCACCGCTTCGCCGCCGATCTCCGCGGCCAGCGCCTCCGGCGCGGCCGAGCCGCCATGCGCGACGACCCGCGCCCCGGCTCCGGCGCAGGCCCGCGCGACGGCGGCGCCGATGCCCCCGGAGGCGCCCGTCACCAGCACCCGCCGCCCGGCGAGCGCGTCGCCCAAGGGCCCCGTCATGCCGCGCCGCCGCCCCGGCCGTCGCGCCGCAACCGCCACGCCCCGGCCCGGCTCGCGGCACGCCCCTTCCGCGCCGAGACCGCCCTCATCGCAGCGCCGGCGCAGCCGCCTCCAGCAGACGGGCGATCCGCGCGCCCGCGATCTCGGCGTTGGCCAGCACCGCCTCGATCGTGTCCGGCTGCTGCTCCGGCCCGCCGGTGGCCGAATTGGTGATCGCCGAGAGGCCCAGCACCCGCATTCCCGAATGGTTCGCCGCGATCACCTCCAGCACCGTCGACATCCCCACCGCGTCGCCGCCCGAGGCGCGCAGGAACCGCCGCTCGGCCGAGGTCTCCAGCGACGGGCCGGTGATGCCGACATAGACGCCTTCGGCCAGCGGCTCCTCGATCCGCGCCGCCGCCGCCTTCGCCGCCGCGCGCAGATCCGGCGCGTAGGCCCGGCTCATGTCCGGAAAGCGCGGGCCGACGCCCTCGTCGTTGGCGCCGATCAGCGGGTTGGCGCCGGTCAGGTTGACGTGATCCTCGATCAGCATCGGCGCGCCGGGCGAGAGCGCGGGGCTCAGCGCCCCGGCGGCGTTGGTCGCCACCAGCACCTCCGCGCCGAGCCGGCGCATCAGCCAGACCGGCAGCGCCACCTCGCGCGCGCTCCAGCCCTCGTAGAGATGCACGCGCCCCTGCATCAGGAGGGCCGGCCGCCCGAAGAGCCGCCCCGCGACGAAGCGCCCCGCATGCGACGGCGCGGTGGAGACCGGAAAGCCCGGGATCTCGGCGTAGGGGACGCTCCGCGCG
>DATFKM010000339.1:0-5581 GCA_035268645.1 Paracoccaceae bacterium
CCCGGTCGCCTCCGGCCCCGCGAACCCGCTTCGAGCCGGCGGCGCGCGGCGTCGCGGCTCAGGGCGCCGGCGCGCCTCCCGGCGTCGTCCCCGGGCGAGCCGTATCGACGAAGGCGTCGAGCAGGGCGGTCGCGAGCATCACCTCGTTGATGTCGCGATGCTCGGTCCAGCTCGCGGCCCGGCGCGCGCCCGGATCGGCCCAGAAGGCGACGAGGCGGTCGCCGACGCCGGCCCGGTCCCGCAGCGCCTCGAGACGAGGCCCGGCCGCGCGGGCGAGGCTCCCGGACGTCTCGGCCGCCTCGGAGATGGCTCCGAGCGCCCGGAGACCGATGACGAGACCCAGCTCCCGGAAGCCGAGGCGGCGCGACGCCGGCGCCTCGAGCCCGCCCGACCGCAGGAAATGCGCCAGGCCGGCCTCGACGCCGGCGAGGATGTCGGAGATCAGGCGCTCGTCGTCGCCGCTCCGGCCCGGCAGCGCCGCGAGGCGCATCGCGTCCATCAGCAGCCCCCCGAGCCCGAGCGGATCGGCGGTCGCCCAGTTCCGGTCTGCGCAGAGCCGGTGCAGGATCGCGGTCTCCTCGGCGAGCCCGGCATCCGCCCCCGTCCGGCCCAGCCAGCGGAAGGTGACGTAGCCGTCGAGCGCGTCGTGCGGGCTGACGCCGGCCACCTGCGGGCGCGTGAGAGCGACGTCCATCTTCCAGGCCAGACCGATCGGCTCGCCGCTCGCCGAGCGCCGCAGAAAGCGCGGAAACGCGGCCCGCGCGAGCTCCACCGCCTCGGCCTGACGGCGCGGCTCGTCGAGGCGCGCGCCCGCCCGCGACAGCGCGTCCATCCACTTGGTGAGATAGTGCCAGTACTGCCCCTCGCGGTCCCATTCGAGGCGCTCGTCATGGGGCTCCCCGGGCCCGCGCTCGGGCAGGGGCTTGCCGATGCGCAGGCCGCCCCGCGTCGGATGGCGCGCGCCCTCCGCCGCGTCGAGGCCGCTCAGCCAGCCGCTGCGGGGATCGTCGGGCCGGTGTCGGCCGAGCACCCCGTGGACCTCCGCGATCAGATCCGAGGCCATCTCCCGCCAGCGGTCCTCGCCGGTCTCGAGATGCAGGTCGAGCGCGTTCATCAGGGCGAACGCGTCGGTCCAGAGGTAGCGCCGCGGCTCTCCCTCTCCGCCGAGGCCCGTGCGCTCGGCGAAATCGACCATCAGCGCCGCCGCCCGCTCCGTCTCGTCGCGCATGGTCGCGCCCCTTCCTCTCGCCGCCGTCCGCATGGCGCCGGACCCGCTCCGCCGGCCCGCCGAAGCCCACCGGAACCCGGAAGCGACGCCCCGGTCCGCATCCCGGCGGCGGGACCGCTCGGCGGGCCGATCCGGGCCCGCGCATCGAGCGGCCGCGAGACGCCGAGCCCCCGGGCCGTCCCGCTCCGGCGCACGGCCGGCCGTCGCGATCCCATCGGCGTCCCGAGTCAGAACGTCGCCGAGGGCGGAAGGTTCGCGCCGCCGAGACTCCGGGCCGCCGCCTTGCCACGCCTCCCTCGCGCCCGCACACTGGCCCGCGACAGGCCAAGGGAGGCGCCCCATGATCCCCTTCTCCGTGCTCGACCTCTCGCCGATTCCCGAGGGCGGGACCGCGGCGGACGCGCTCGCGAACACGCTCGACCTCGCCCGTCACGCCGAGGCGATCGGCGCGAGCCGCTACTGGCTGGCCGAGCATCACAACATGCCCGGCCTCGCCTGTTCCTCCACGGCGGTGCTGATCGGACAGGTCGCCGCGGCCACCTCGCGCATCAGGGTCGGCTCGGGCGGCATCATGCTGCCCAACCACGCGCCGCTGGTGGTCGCCGAGCAGTTCGGCACGCTCGCCACCCTCTTCCCCGGCCGCATCGAGCTCGGCCTCGGCCGCGCGCCGGGGACCGACATGGCGACCGCGCGCGCCCTCCGCCGCGGCAAGACGGCGGAGGACGGATCGGAGTTCCCCCGCGACGTGATGGAGCTGATGAGCTACCTCGAGCCGGGGGCCGAGGCGCGGCAGGTCCGCGCCATTCCCGGCGCGGGGACCGAGGTGCCGGTCTGGATCCTCGGCTCCTCGCTGTTCGGCGCCCAGCTCGCGGCGCATCTCGGCCTGCCCTACGCCTTCGCCTCGCATTTCGCGCCCGCGGCGCTCGAGCAGGCGGCGGAGGTCTACCGCGAGACCTTCCGCCCCTCGGGCCGGCTCGACCGCCCGCGCTTCATGATGGCCGTGAACTGCTTCGCGGCCGACGACGACGCGACGGGCTTCCGCCTCGCCACCAGCCAGGCGCAGGCCTTCGCCAATCTCCGCCGCGGCCGGCCCGGTCCCCTGCCGCGGCCCGTCGACGACCTCGCCTCGGTCCTCGCCCCGGCCGAGATCGCGATGGCGTCCGAGGCGCTCTCGGTCTCCGCCGCCGGCGGCCCGGCCACGGTGCGCGAGAGCTTCGCCGCGCTGATCGAGCGTCACCGCCCGGACGAACTGATCCTCGCCGCCGCGATCCACGACCCGGCGGCGCGCCGCCGCTCGCTGTCCGTCGCGGCGGAACAGCTGGCCGCCCTCGCCCCCGCCCGCGCCGCCGAATGACGCCATGCGTCCGCCCCCGCCGGGGCGGACGTCGTGTCCTTCCCTGCGAGGGCGGAGACGGCTCCGGAGCGGTCGTGCCGAAAGGGGCCGGCTCAGGCCGCCTTGTCCCAGATCGCGGCGACCTCCTTGGGCATCATCTGCCGGACGTGCCGCATCTCGCCTTCCGTGATCCGCTCGCGCAGCAACCCCACGACCGCGGCGAAGGCACGCTCGGCGTCGAACCCCGGCACGGCGTCGAAGGCGTCGGCCAGCGGACGCAGGAAGCTCTCGGCGTCGTGCGGCAGCGCGCCCTCGGCCGCCGGCCGCCAGCCTTCGTAATAGACGCCGCGCAGCAGCGTCGGCATCTGCGCGCCCAGATGCGCGACCTCGGCCGTCGCCATCCGGTCGCGCAGCATGTGGAGCGAGACGCGCAGCACGCGCCAGCAGGCCTGGCGGTCCTCCCAGCCGAGCCGCGCGGCAAGGTCGTTCAGCCATTCATGGCTCTCGTGCAGCGTGCGTTCCAGCACTTCGGGTCGATCCGACATGGCGACCTCCGTTCAGGATCCCGGTTCCACGAGACGGGACGGACGCGCCGCCCCGTTGCGATGCGAACGCCGATCCGCCGTCCCGGTTCCGCGCCGCCCTCGTGTCGAGACCGGCCGCCCGGCGCGCGCGCCCGCACCCGAGGACCGCGACGCGCCGCGATCGTCGGGCCGAGGCGTCAGTCCTCGTCCCAGAGCCCACGCGCCGCCGGCGGCATCGCCCGGCGCAGGTCCTCGATCTCACCCGCCGAGACGTGCATGCGGATCACCGCCAAGGTCTCGCGGAACGCCGCCTCCGGCTCGAAGCCGCGCGCCTCGCCGAAGGCCTCCGACAGCGGCGCGAGGAACGCCGCGGCGCTCCGCGGCGTCTCGGTCGCGCCGGACGGCCGCCATCCCTCGTAGAAGGCGCCGCGCAGCAGCATCGGCAGCTGCGCGGCGAACTTCGCCGCCTCCTCCGCCGTCAGCCGGTCGCGCAGCATGTGCAGCACGGTGCGCAGCAGCCGCCAGCCCGCGCGCCGATCCTCCCAGCCCATGCGGCTGGTCAGCTCGTGCAGCCAGGTGTTGGTGACGTGCAGCGTCCGGTCGAACACGTCCAGTCCGGTGGCGCTCATCCCGCTCTCCCTCGTCTCGTGCGTGGCTCGACGGCGGAAACCCGTCGAATCTCGGTCTTCACCCGGCCCGCGCGCAGCGCCCGCCGATCTCGGGCGGAGGCGTCAGGCCCGCCTCACCGCGGCCTCGATCCCCGCCACCGACGCCCGCGTCAGGACGGCCGCGATCTCTCCGGCGAGCCGTGCGCGGACCCGCGCCGTCCACTGCATCCGAAGCGCGCCCAGCGTCCGCGGATCGGCGGCCACCGCGAAGGTGGCGAAGGCTCCGGCCGCCGCCTCCGCGTCCAGCCGGGCCGCGAGCTCGCTGACGAACCGCATCCGGTCGAGGCGGGTCCAGTCCGTCGCCGCCACCGTCTCGCGCCGGCCGCCCGCGGGCGGAACGCGCCCCGCGCCTTCGGTCTCCCGCCGCGCCTCCAGCGTCGCGTGCGACATCACGCGCAGGTCGATCGCCTCCGCGTCCCCGCGGTTCTCCAGCACCAGAAGCCGTTCTCCGTCCGCCACCACGACCCATGCACCATGCGGAAGCTTCATCGCCCCGCCTCCTTCGAAGCCGGCGAGGCAGACGCGTCTCCCGGCTCCGCGATGAGACGCCCGGCCGCGGACCCCGCGCCTTGATCCGGATCAACGCGCCCGCTCGAGCCGCTCCGCCGCCCGCTCCAGGCGCTCGGCGGCCCGCGCCAGGCGCGCTTCGGCGCCGGCCTTCGCCGTCGGCCCCTCGCGGGGCGCCAGCAGCGCCAGCGCCGCCGCCGTCGCCGCCTCGGCCGCCGCCCCGGGCTCCCGCTCCGGGCGCAGTCTGAGCGAGCGCCCGGCGTATTCCAGCCCGCCGTAGAACACGTCCCGCACGGCCCAGTGGGGCGCCGCCCCGCCGAAGGCGCCCGACCTGCGCCCCTCGGCCACGATCCCGTCGAATACGGCGACGTAGGCACGCTTCCAGGCCACGCTCGCCGTCTCGTCGGGCCCCGCGAGCCGGATCGCCAGCGCCATGTAGTCGAACCGCTCGGCCACCGCGCCGAGGTGGAAGTCCGCCAGCGCCCGCAGCTTCGCCGCCGCGCCCTCGGCCCCCGCCACGGCCGCCCGCGCGTCCCGGGTCAGCTCGTTCCAGAAATCCTCGACCAGCGCCGCCATCAGCGCGGCCTTGGAGCGGAAGTGCAGATAGACCGCCCCCTCCGAGATCCCGGCCCGCCGCCCGATCTCCGCCATCCGCGCGCCCTCGTAGCCCGCCTCCGCGAAGACCGCCGCCGCGGCGTCGAGGATCGCCCGCTCGCGCGCCTCGAGCGCTCGCGCGCGCGCCCGCGCCGGCGCTTCGCTCACAGCCCCATCCGGCGCGCGGCGAGGTCGCGCATCACCTCCTCCGAGCCGCCGCCGATCGCCATCACCTTCACCTCGCGCCAGGTCCGCTCCACCGGATTTCCGCGCAGGAACCCCGCCCCGCCGAGGATCTGGAAGCACTCCGAGGCGCAGAACTCCAACGCCTTGGTCCCGAACGCCTTGGCCCGCGCGATCTCCCCCGCCGCGTCCTGGCCGTCCTCCAGCTTCCAGCAGATCCGCTCGACCCAGGCCTCCAGCGCCTCGATCCTCGATTGGATCTCCACCGCCTTGTGCCGGATCGCCTGGCGCGAGATCAGCGGCGCCCCGAAGGTCTCGCGCCCCCGCGCCCAGTCGAGCGCGTAGTCGAGGCAACATTTCATCGTGCCGACGCACTGCGCCGTCATGTTCAGCCGCTCGAGGTTGAAGTTGCGCATGGCGGCGACGAAGCCCTCGCCCTCGCGCCCCAGCAGGTTCTCCGCCGGCACGCGCACCCCGTCGAAGCGCAGCATCGCGGTGTCCGAGCACCACCACCCCGTCTTGGCCCCGACCGAGACGCGGGAGA
>DATFKM010000340.1:0-6179 GCA_035268645.1 Paracoccaceae bacterium
CCACCATCTTCGAGACCGTCCCCGGGTCGAGCCCGAACCGCCGAGCCGCTTCGCGCCGGCTCACGCCATCCCGCAGCACCGCCATGCGGACATTCGAATGCAGCTCCACGCCGTACATCCTTCCGCCGCCAGACCACGATCGTGATCCAGAGACTCGCCACTGGCGGGACTTTCCGCCGCCCCAACCCGGATGATCCGGGCGGTTCCGTGGCCGACTGTTCCGGCGCCCTTCTCAACCCCGGGCGATCTTCCGCAACGCCTGGCTCCGCGGCACGGAAGTTCGAGGCACGCCGGGCGAAGGCGCTCGAGAGCGGGGAACGCACGGTTGAAGGCGGCTTTCCGCCGATGCGATCCCTGACGACGCCGCGTTTCGGGACATGACCGCAAAGCGGCCCGCCGCTGCGCGACGCGCGGGGTGAGCCGGGCTCGAGCGCGCGCCGGACCCCGCCCGCGGACCGATGGTCGGTCGGCGCGGCGACGACGCCGAGCTGCGCGCGAGGACCCCGAGCGGCCCGGTCGAGCGCCGGCGGTTCGGCCGCCGCGAGCCGCGTGTCCCGCCGAGGCGCGAGCGCCTGCGACCGAACCCCGCGGGACGCTGGCGCGGCCCGCGCGCAAAAGGAGCCGCAGGCGCGGCGCGGAACGCCCCGACCGACGCCGGCGATCGGACCTCGTCCCGGAGGCCTTCAACGACGACCGCCGATGCCGCGAGCCCGCCGGCCCGGACGAGTCGCGCGGGAGCGTCCCGCGCCCGTTCAGGGACGGGCGGCTGATGGAGACGCCGTCCCCGTCGCGGGTTCGGGCGCACGTCCGGCCGCGGCTCGGCGGCGGGACCGCGACCGGACGCGTCCCCCGCTCGGTCCTCGGGAACGCCTCGTCGTCCGAATTCGCGGGCGGGATCGGGCCCGCCGGGACGCCGCCCGAGCGCATCGCGACGTTCCGGGAGGCGCTGCCCTGCGGCCGGCGCGAAACGACGCTCGGGTCGGTCGCCGACGACGCCCTCGGGATCGCAGGCGTCGTTCCGGACCCTCCATCTGCGCCGCCGACGCGACCCGCGGACATGGGCTCGTCGATGCGGCTCCGAGGTCCGGCGCCGATGCGCTCCAGGGAGCACGGGAGGCGACGCCGTCGCGCCCGACCGTTGCGATCGGCGGGGCCGGCTCCGCAGACCGGCGCACCGAGGTCGCAGGCGGCCTTAGGCCATCGGCATCGCCCCACGGCCAAGATCGGTTCCGGCGCACCGGCCTCGCCCGGGCTCCTCGACCGCCCTTGGCCATGCCGCCTCCGAGAACCACCTCATTCGCGGCGCGCGACAAGTCGTGCCGCGAAGGGCGCCGTGACGCCGTGCAGGATCACGCTCGCCACGACCGTGCAGCTCGCGGCGGCCAGAACCGTGTCGCGTCCCTCGAAGGAGCGGGACGCGGCGATCAATATGAACACCACGCTCGCGAGGCCGCGCGGGCCGAACCAGCCGACGAACAGCCGCTCGCGCAGGCTCGTTCCCGAGCCCGCGAAGGCGATCGCCACGGGGATGATCCGCCCCGCCGTCAGCGCCAGCGCCGCGAAGCCCACGCTCCGCCAGGTCAGCGCGTGCGACAGCGGTCCGAACAGCGCCGTGCCGAACACCAGCCACGCCGCGAGCGAGAGGGCGAGGCCCACGGCGCCGGCGCTCGCCAGAGCATGACGCCGGGCCCCGCAGCCGAGGCCGAACGCGAGGCCCGCGACGAAGGCCCCGATGAAGCCGGCGCCGCCGACCGCGTGCGTGAGCGCGAAGGCCGCCGCCGCGAGCCCGGCGACCGCGAGCGCGCGCCGTTCGGGCTCGTCGTCGACATCCGGCCCGGAGAGGCGGATCAGCCCGGCCCCGAGCGTCCCGACGCCGAGGCCGACGAGCGCGCCGAAGCCGAGTTCGACGCCGAGCAGCCGCGCCGCGCCGGCCGCGCTCCCGCCGTCCCCCGCCAGCAGGCCGAGCGTCACCAGGATCGCCGGCGCGACCAGACCGTCGTTGAGCCCGCTCTCGAAGATCAGCCCCTCGCGCAGAGGTTTCGGGACAGCCCGGTTCTCGACCACCGGCAGGCCGAGCGCGGCGTCGGTCGGCGCGACGAGAAGCGCGAGCAGCACCGCCGCGGTCCAGCCGAGCTCCGGGAACGTCGCCGCCGCCAGGCCGGCGCCGACCGGCACGCCGAGCGGCAGCGCGACGCCGACGAGCCGCAGCGGCGCCTGTGCGGGACCGCCGAGGCAGCTCGGATCGATCCGAGCCGCGTCGGAGAAGAGCACGATGGCCAGCGCGTACTGGGACAGGAGCAGAAGGCCCTGCGCGTCGGGACCGAAGCCGATCAGCCCGGCGCCGGCCGGCCCGATCGCGAGGCCGGCCGCGGCGAAGAGCGCCGGGCCGGTCACCGGAGCCCTGCGGCCGAACCCGCGCAGACCGGCCCCCCAGAGGAAGGTCGCGACGGCTATGACCGCGATCTCGAGGTGCATGCGGCCGCCTCAGGCCGACCGGCGTCCGGCGCGGAACGGAACGGGGTCCGCCCGCCGCCCGGCGTTCCTGCGCCGTGCCGCGCGGGTTGGCGCGGCCTCGGCACGCGGAACCCGGCCGCGGAAGGCGGGCGGCGGCGCCTTCGCCGTCGGCTCAGCCATGATGCTCGGCCCCGAGATCGGCGAACAAGGCCTCCAGATCGACGGTCGATCGCTCGCCGATCGCCTCGAAGTTCTCGTCGAGCCAGGCTTCGGCCGTGGCGCGCCCCACGTCGCGCAGATGGGTCAGGAAATCCCACTCGCCGTTCATCTTGGAGGAGGCGCCGAGCGGGCGCAGCTTCGTCTCGTTCTCGACCAGGTGAACCCGGACCTGCCGGCAGTCCTCCGGCGCGAGCTTGCCCTCCGCCACCAGCCGGTCGACGAAGGCGACCGAGCGCAGTTCCCGCAGCAGGCTGGAATTGAAACCGATCTCGTTGATCCGGTTGCGGATCTCCTGAGGCGTGCGAGGCGTGCCGGGGCGTTCGATCGGGTTGACCTGCACCACCACCACGTCCTCCGGCAGGCCCTCGCACTGCAGGGGGAACAGCACCGGGTTGCCCATGTAGCCGCCGTCCCAATAGGGCCTGCCGTCGATCTCGACGGCCTGGAAGAGATACGGCAGGCAGGCCGAAGCCATCACCATGTCCGCCGTCAGCCGCTCACGCGGGAACACGCGCACGCGGCCGGTCTCGACGTCGGTGGCCGAGACGAAGAGTTCGAAGGCGGTGCAGGCGCGCACCGCCTCGAAGTCGACGCTCGCCTCGAGCAGATCGCGAAGCGGGTTCAGGTTCAGCGGGTTGAGCTGATACGGCGAGAACAGCCGGGTGAGCTCGTCGAAGGCGTGGTAGGCCGGCGAGCATTCGAGGGTCCAGCGTCCGAGGAACGCGTCCACCGGCGTCCGCTGGATCGGGCTGAGGCGGGACGCGGCGCCCACCGTGCGCCAGAAGTCCCGCATGCGCTCGCGCGCCGTCTCCCGCCCCCCGCTGGTGATGCCGTCGGCGACCGCGACGGCGTTGATCGCGCCGGCCGAGGTGCCGGAGATGCCCGCGATCGAGACGCGCTCGTCCTCGAGGAAGCGGTCGAGGACGCCCCAGGTGAACGCCCCGTGGGCGCCGCCGCCCTGCAGCGCCAGGTTGATCGGCTTCGACTCGTCGACCATCGTCGTGCTCCTCGTTTCCGGTCTCGCGTCCGGGCCGGGAGGCGTCGTCGCCCTTCTGCCCGCACGCCGCCGCGGGCCGGTGATCCCCCGCCGCGCCGCGCCCGTCGCGCCGAACGCGGCCCGGCGGACCGGAGACCGCACGGCGAGGCGGCGCGGGCCGTCGGCGCCGCGCCGCCCGGGTCACTCCGGCGAGGTCGGCGGCAGCGGACGCCCGCCGCCGCGCTCGCCGAAGGCCTGCCATGCGGCGTGCCGCTCCTCGTAGCGGCGCAGGCTCTCGAGGACGCGGCGGTAGCCCGTCCGCCCCTCGGCCGCGAGCGCCGCGGCCCGCGCGTCGAGATGCGCCTCCGTCGCCGTCCTCAGCCGGTCCAGCAGACCCTCCGGCCAGCGCAGCGGCGTCGCGCCGTGCTCGCGCAGCAAGGCCACGCCGCGATCCTGCCAGGCGAGGCCCTGGGTCCAGGCTTCGAGCGTCGAGGCGCGGGCGGCGCGCTCGATCGCGCCGCGCTGGGCGTCGCTCAGCCCGTCCCAGACCGCCCTGTTCACGATCAGTTCCGCGTAGCTCAGCGGCTGGTGCCAGGTGGAGGCGTAGACGTAGGGCGTCGCCTCGATCACCGGCGAGAGGTCGGCCTCCGCGTTCGGCACGCCTCCCTGACCGGTGGCGAGCTTGATCATCATCGCGTCGAAATACGGCATGTTCAGTTCCCACGCGTCGACATGCCCGAGCAGCGCGAGGCGCTGCGGCAGGCCGCCGAACACGAAGCCGCCGAAGGCGAGGCTTTCGGGCTCCCGCTCCACCGGATTGCCCTCGGAGGGACAGCGCGCAGACGCGTCGGGACAGCGCGTCGCCTCGCCGATCCACGTCGTCTCGACGCCGACCTCGCCGCAGGCCCGCCGCCAGGCCCCGGCGCCGGGCTCGGGCCAGCGCACGATCCAAGGCCTTTCGCAGAGCCGGCGCATCGCCGCCTCCGTGTCCAGGGAAGGGTCGGCCGCGGGATCCGGAAGCGGGTCGGGGAACCAGCCGCCGCCCTGCGTGCCGAGGATCGCGACCGGCAGCACCTTCAGCCGCCCGTCGAACGCCGCGTCGTAGAGCGCCTGCTGCAGCGCCAGCCCCTCGTCGTACAGCCACGCCGCGAAGGCGTCGGGCGCCATGCCGAACGGGCGTCCGGCGGTGAGCAGCGCGCCGAAGGGCTCGCCGCTCATGTTGGCGAGGCCGACGCCCGCGTCCACGGCCCCGGCGGCGACGGCCGCGTGCAGCGTCGGGTGCTCGCCGCCGAGCGCCGCCGCCGCCGGCCGCACGCGGCCCTCGTCCGAGGCCGGGACCTCGCCGCTGACATGGTGCGCGAGGCGCAGCCCGTGCGGCGCGAGCGCGGCGTTCGCGGTCTCGACGAAGAGGGTCGTCGGCCCGCCGATCGGATGCGCCCCGCCCGGCGGCGCGTCCGCCAGGAACAGCGGCGCGAAGCGCGCCTGCAGGGTCAGCGTCCGCGGCGCCTCCTCGGCCGCCGGCGCCGCGAGGCCGAGGCCCAGCGCCGCCGCGGCGAGGGCCGCGGGGCGCGCGGCCCGCAGGCCGCGCGCTCGGATCAGGCCGGGCATCCGCTCAGCCCTCCGGATCGACGATGTCGACCGCGTGCAGAACGACGGCCGCGTCGCCGGGGTTGTCGAAGGCGCGCTCGCTGGTCCCGCGCTCGAGCACGATGGAGCCCTGCTCCAGCATTCGCGTCCCCTCGGGCGTGTGAAGCCGCAATTCGCCCTCGGCGATGCGGAAGTAGTTCGGCCGCTCCGGCTGCGGATGGGCCGGCACGGCGCCGCCCGGCGCGATCTCGACCCGGCGCAGCCGCAGCACGCGGTCGCCGACGCCGTCATGGACGGCGTCGGGGAACTCGCCCATCAGGTCGATCGCGGCCATCCGCCCGACGCTCGGGGGCTCGCCCTCCGGCGACTCGGACAGCGTCGCGCCGTCGTCCGAGCCGACCGGCGTCGCGCCGTCCGTCATGCCCGGCGCACAGCCGCGGGCGTGCTCCGCATCGCAGAGGTCGACGACCCAGATGCGCACCGTCTCGTCGCCGCGGTTCTCCCACCAATGCGCGAGCTGGTCGGTCGCGGCGGTGAAGTCGCCCGGCCTCATCTCGTGCGAGGCGGCGTCGCTCTTGTGCAGCATGATCGTGCCGGAGACGACCTGCAGGAAGCCCGGGCGGTCGGCGTGCGGATGCACCGCCACCAGACCGCCGGGCTCGACGTCCACGTAGCTCGACCGGAACAGGTGGCCCCCGACGCCGGGCAGGACGTCCTCGCCCGGATCATGGGTCGTGATCTCGACGCGCTTCACGCCCTTCAGCGACGCCGGCCCCGTGAGGCCGCGCGCCGTGCGCGTCTCGACGCCGTGTTCCGCCGCCAGCCGCTCGACCGCGGCCTTCGCGGCCTCGGAGCCGCCTCTGGCGGTGTGGGGCACGGCATCGGCGGGGGCGAGCTGGGCCTCGGCGGCCTGGCCGGCGACGAGGGCCAGCGCGGCGAGGGG
>DATFKM010000341.1:0-3659 GCA_035268645.1 Paracoccaceae bacterium
GACGTGGGCACGGTGGACGCCTTCCATCAGGCGAATCTCGACCTCTGCGCGCTCGAGCCCGAGCTCGACATCTACAGCTACGACTGGCCGATCTGGACCCATGCGGAGCTGACGCCCCCCGCCAAGTTCGTGCACGACGCCGACGGGCGCCGCGGCGCCGCGGTCAGCTCGCTCGTCTCCGGCGGCTGCGTCGTGTCGGGCGCGGCGGTGACCGAGAGCCTTCTGTTCACCGGCGTGCGCTGCCATTCCTATTCCGAGATGCGGCGCGTCGTGGCCCTGCCCTATTGCGAGGTGGGCCGTCATGCGCGCCTCGGCGACGTGGTGCTGGACCGGGGCGTCAGGGTGCCGGAGGGACTCGTGATCGGGGAGGACCGGGAGGAGGACCGCCGCTGGTTCCGCGTCACCGAGGGCGGCGTGACCCTGGTGACGCAGCCCATGCTCGACCGGCGGGCGGAGGCGCTTGGGTGAAGGTGCTGTCGGTCGCGTCGGAATGCGCGCCTCTGGTCAAGACCGGCGGCCTCGCGGACGTCGTCGGCGCGCTGCCGGGCGCGCTGGCGGCCGAGGGCGTGGAGATGCGGGTCATGCTGCCCGCCTATCCGGGCCTCGCGGAGACGCTGCAGGGCGCGAAGGCGCATCCGTTGGGGCCGGGCGAACGGCTGATCGCGGGGCGCATCGGCGGAATCGAGACGCTCCTCCACGACGCGCCGGCGCTGTTCGCGCGGGAGGGGCGCGGGCCCTATCTCGGGCCTGACGGGCGCGACTGGCCCGACAATGCGCTGCGCTTCGGCCGCTTCGCCGCCGCCGCGGCGCGCGTCGCGCGAAAGGGCGCCGGCGGTTGGCGGCCGGACGTGGTGCACGGCCACGACTGGCAGGCGGGCCCGGTCGCCGCCTTCCTCGTCGACGAGGGGCCGGCGACCGTCTTCACCGTGCACAACGTCGCCTATCAGGGCCGCTTCGCGCGCGAGATCATGGGCCCGCTCGGACTGCCGGAGGCGCTGTTCACGCTCGAGGGGATCGAGTTCCACGGCGGCGTCGGGTTCCTGAAGGCGGGCCTCGCGCTCTCGGATCGGCTGACCACGGTCAGCCCGACCTACGCGCGGGAGTTGACGACGCCCGAGTTCGGCGAAGGGCTCGACGGTCTGTTCCGGGCGCGCGCGGGCGTCTTCGAGGGGGTCCTGAACGGCATCGATGCGGCGGTCTGGGATCCCGCGGCCGACCCGGCCCTGCCGGCGGCCTTCGGCCCCGACGACATCTCGGGCAAGGCGGTCTGTCGCGCGGCGCTGGCCGAGCGCTTCGGCATCCCCCCGCCGGAGGGGCCGCTGGTCTGCGTGATCTCCCGCCTGACGCGGCAGAAGGGGCTCGACCTGCTGGCCGACGCGCTGCCGGCGCTGCTGGCGGAGGGCGGCGCGCTGGTGGCGCTAGGGTCCGGCGACGCCGACCTCGAGGACGCCCTGCGCGGCTGGGCGACGGCGCATCCGGGGCGCGTCGCGGTCGAGATCGGCTACGACGAGCCCCTGGCGCATCTGATGCAGGGCGGGGCGGACGCGATCCTCGTGCCCTCGCGGTTCGAGCCTTGCGGGCTGACCCAGCTCTGCGCGCTGCGCTACGGGACCGTGCCGGTGGTGGCGCGGACCGGGGGCCTCGCCGACACGGTGATCGACGCGAATCCGGCGGCCCTCGCGGTCGGCGCGGCGACCGGCGTGATGCACGATCCGGGCTCGGCCGAGGCGCTGGCCGCGGCGCTGAGGCGCCTCGGCTCGCTTTGGCGGGACGAGGCGACGTGGGCGGCTCTGCGCCGCGCCGCGCTGCGCCAGCCGGTGGGGTGGGCGCGCAGCGCCGCGCGCTACGCCGAGATCTACGGCGAGGCCGCGGAGGCGCGGGCGGCGGCGTGAGGCGGAGGATCGGCGAAGGGCGCCCGGACCGGCTCGGCCTGGTCTGCGACGCGGGCGGAGCGAACGTCGCCGTCGCCTCGGAGACGGCCGAGCGCGTCGAGCTCTGCCTGTTCGAGGGCGGCCGCGAGACCGAGCGGATCCCCCTGCCAGAGCGGACCGGCTTCGTGCATCACGGCCATGTCGGGGGGATCGCGCCCGGTCAGCGCTACGGGCTGCGGGCGCACGGGGCCTGGGCGCCGGCGGAGGCGCGGCGATTCAACCCCGCCAAACTGCTGATGGACCCCTGCGCCCGCGCCTTCGACGGCCGACTGCGCTGGCACGAGGCGCAGCGGGCGCACGCGCCGGGCCGCCCCGGCGCGCCCGACCGCCGCGACAGCGCGCCCTGGATGCCGAAGGCCGTCGCCCTCGGACTCGAGCCGCCGGTCGACCCGGAGGAGCGGCCTCGGCGGCCCTGGACGGAGACGGTGATCTACGAGGCGCATGTGCGCGCGCTGACCCGGCTCCATCCGGAGGTGCCGGAGGCGCAGCGCGGGACCTACGAGGCGCTCGGCCATCCCGCCGTGATCGCGCATCTGGAGTCGCTGGGCGTCACCGCGGTGGAACTGCTGCCGGTGGCGCTTTTCATGGACGAGCCGCGGCTGACGGCGATGGGGCTCGCCAACCACTGGGGCTACAATCCGGCCGCGTTCTTCGCGCCGGAGCCGCGCTATTTCGGGCCCGCCGGCGCCGCGGGCCTGCGCGGCGCGGTGAAGGCGCTGCACGCGGCGGGCATCGAGACGATCCTCGACGTCGTCTACAACCACACCGCCGAACTGGAGGAGGACGGCCCCTGCCTCTCGTTCCGCGGGCTCTGCGACGCCGGCCATTATCGCCACGCGCCCGAGGCGCCGCCGCCGGGCGGGACGCGGGCCTACGCCAACCTCTCGGGCTGCGGCAACGCGCTGGACCTGTCGCGGCCGATGGTGCAGCGGCTGGTGACGGATTCGCTGCGCTGGTGGGCCGAGGTGATGGGAGTCGACGGCTTCCGCTTCGACCTCGCGCCGGTGCTGGCGCGGGAGGGGGAGGAGGGCGGCTTCGACGTCGGGGCCGGCTTCCTCGACGCGCTGCGGCAGGATCCGACGCTGGCCGGGCTGAAGCTGATCGCGGAGCCTTGGGACGTGGGGCCGGAGGGTTATCGGCTGGGCGGCTTTCCCCCCGAATTCGCCGAGTGGAACGACCGCTTCCGCGACGACGTGCGCGGCGCCTGGCGGGGCGATCCGCGCGGGGCGCAGCGGCTGGCCGGCGGGCTTCTGGGCTCGGCCGCCGTGTTCGACCGGGACGGGCGTCCGGCGACCGCCTCGGTCAACTACGTCGCCAGCCACGACGGCTTCACCCTGGTCGATCAGACGACCTATGCCGAGCGGCGCAATCACGCCAACGGAGAGGGCAACCGCGACGGTCACGCGCACGAGATCAGCGATCCGTGCGGGCCGGACGGCCTCTCGGAGGATCCGAGGGTGATCGCCGCGCGCGGGCGGCGGCGGCGGGCGCTTCTGGCGACGGTGGCGGCGGCGCAGGGCACGCCGATGCTGCTGGCCGGGGACGAGATCGGCCATACCCAGGGGGGCAACAACAACGCCTATTGTCAGGACGACGAGACGACCTGGCTGGACTGGGGCGCCGCGGACGCCGCGATGCTGCGCTTCGCGCGCCGGGCCTTCGCCCTGCGCGCCCGGTTGCCGGTGCTGCGCCAGCGGCGCTTTCTTCACGCCGAGACGCGTGTGGACG
>DATFKM010000342.1:0-9300 GCA_035268645.1 Paracoccaceae bacterium
TGAAACGCCGAAGCGCCCCTTGGGGCCGGCGCCGGCAGGGCGCTCAGCCCGGCAGCGGCTCGGTCGAGTCCGAGACCCGAACCACCGGCGGCAACCGCGCGAAACGCGCCCGCGCCCCGCGTTCGATCGCCGCGGCGGCGAGCCGCCCGACGCCGAGCTCGTGGCGCACCATCTCCAGCCAGCGCATCTCCGTCAGCTTCACGGTGCCGTCAGCCGCCGCCAGTTCGCATGCGAAGGCGTAGGCGGTCTCGTTCAGCTCGGGCGGCAGCGCCTCCCGCACGAGACCGAGGATCGCGTCGAGGCCGTCGAGCTCCGACAAGAGGTCGAAGACCGTCTGCGTGACGTAGCGCAGCCGGTCCTCGTCGTAGTTCCGGAAGGCGGGCAGGGCGGCGACGATCCGGTCGATCGAGAGCAGCTCGTTGGCGCTGATGCGCTCGTCGGCGGCCGACGTGGTGACCATCACGGCCACGAGGGCGTCCTGTGGGGTGAAGACGGACATGAGGCGGCTCCGCGGGGAAGGGCGCGCCGTCGACGGCGCTGGCAGGCATCGCATGAGGCTTACGGGGGCCCGGGGAAGGCCGCAAGACCGCCGGGCCCGCCTGGTTTCCGGCGGCGAAGCCGACGGGCGGCGGCGATGCGCCGCCGCGTCGTCCCTCCCGGCCCGGTCGGGCGCGGCGAGCGCCGGCCTTCGCGCCCGGCGCAGCCCCCCGCATGCATCCCGCGGTTGACGGCGCGGGATGCGGGGCGTATCGCCCGGCCCTCCGAAGCCGCCTCTGGAGACGTTCCGATGTCCGAGCTCCGCGACGCCGCCCTCGCCTCGAAGGCCTGGCCGTTCGAGGAGGCGCGCAAACTCCTGAAGCGGGTCGAACGGACCGCCCCCGCCAAGGACCACGTCCTGTTCGAGACCGGCTACGGCCCTTCCGGCCTGCCCCATATCGGCACCTTCGGCGAGGTCGCGCGCACCACCATGGTGCGCCGGGCCTTCGAGACGATCTCGGACCGGCCGACCCGGCTGCTCTGCTTCTCGGACGACATGGACGGGCTCAGGAAGGCGCCGACCAACGTGCCGAACCGGGAGATGCTGGAGGAGGATCTCGGCCTGCCGCTGACCGAGGTGCGCGACCCGTTCGGCACGCATGACAGCTTCGGCGCGCACAACAACGCGCGGCTGCGGGCGTTCCTCGATTCCTTCGGGTTCGAGTACGAGTTCGCCTCCTCCACCGACTACTACCGCTCCGGCCGGTTCGACGCGATGCTGCTGCGCTGCCTGGAGCGCTTCGACGCGATCATGGAGATCATGCTGCCGACGCTGGGCGAAGAGCGGCGCGCGACCTATTCCCCCTTCCTGCCGGTCTCGCCGAAGACCGGGCAGGTGCTGCAGGCCCCGACGCTGGAGCGGAACCTCGCGAAGGGGACCGTCGTCTACGAGGAGCCGGACGGCGAGCGGGTCGAGATCCCGGTGACCGGCGGCAACTGCAAGCTGCAGTGGAAGCCGGACTGGGCGATGCGCTGGGCCGCGCTCGGCGTCGACTACGAGATGCACGGCAAGGACCTGATCCCCTCGGCCGAGGTCGGGCGGAAGATCTGCCGCGCGCTGGGCGAGCCGGAGCCGGAGCTGTTCAATTACGAGCTGTTCCTCGACGGCGAGGGCCAGAAGATCTCCAAGTCCAAGGGCAACGGCCTCTCGATCGAGGAGTGGCTGGAATACGCCTCGCCCGAGAGCCTCTCGCTCTACATGTTCCAGAAGCCGCGCACCGCCAAGCGCCTGCACTGGGACGTGATCCCCAAGACGGTGGACGAATACCACCAGCACCTGCGCGCCTATCCCGCGCAGGACCTCGACAAGCGCCTCGCCAACCCGGCCTGGCACGTGCACGAGGGCGACCCGCCGGCCGACGACATGGTGGTGAGCTACGCCATGCTGCTGAACCTCGCCTCGGCGGCGGGAACGGACGATCCGGCGACGCTCTGGGGCTTCATCCGCCGCTACGCGCCCGGCGCGACGCCGGAGACGCATCCGGGCCTCGACGCGGCGGCGAAGCGCGCGGCCGCCTATTGCCGCGACAAGGTGATCCCGGCCAAGCGCTTCCGCGCCCCGACGCCCGAGGAGGCCGCCGCGCTGGCGGACCTCGAGGCCCGGCTCGAGGCCTGGGAGGGCGGCGCCGACGCCGAGGCGCTGCAGGATCTCGTCTACGAGATCGGCAAGGGCCACGGCTTCGAGCCGCTGCGCGACTGGTTCCGCGCGCTCTACGAGGTGCTGCTGGGCGCCAGCCAGGGGCCCCGCTTCGGCGGCTTCGTGGCGCTCTACGGCGTCGATGAGACGGCGACGCTGATCCGCCGCGCGCTGGCGGGCGAACTCGCCGACGCGGCGGCCTGAGCGGTCGAGACGCGAACGGGGCGGCGCCGCGCGCCGCCCCGTGTCGCTTTTCGCACTGAAGTCCGGCCCTCAGGCCGGCGCCGCGGTCAGCATGCGGTCGACGCGGTTGTAGATCACCATTCCGACCAGCATCGCGCCGATGAACAGCAGCATCGGCGCGCCGCCGAGGCCCGCCGCGGTCAGCGCCGGCCCGGGGCATATCCCGGCGAGGCCCCAACCCGCCCCGAAGATCGCCGAGCCGCCGAGCAGGCGCGCGTCGACGCTCTGCCTCGGCGCGCCCGGCAGCGAGCCGCCGAACACCGGCGCGCTGCGACGATAGGCGATCAGCCAGGCGAGCGCGCTGACCGCCATGGCGCCGCCCATCACGAAGGCCAGCGTGGGGTCCCAGGTCCCCTCCGCGATCGCGGCGACGTCGAGGAAGGCGAGCACCCGCGCCGGGTTCGCCATGTCGGAGATCAGAAGGCCGAGCCCGAAGACGAGGCCGGCGAGGAAGGCGACGATCTTGCGCATGTCCGATGCTCCCGCGTTCAGACCAGCCGGCCGAGGAAGACCACGGCGATCGCGACCGCCATGAAGGTCGCCATCGCGGCGAGCGAGCGGCGCGACAGCCGCGAGCCGCCGCAGACGCCGTGGCCCGAGGTGCAGCCCGAGCCGAGCCGCGCCCCGAAGCCGACCAGCAGCCCCGCCACGATCAGCGCCGGCGCGCCGGCGGCGATGCGGATGTCGATCTCGCCGCCGAGCGCGAGGAACGGGATCGGCGCCAGCAGCAGGCCGAGCGCGAACAGCAGGCTCTCGCTCCAGGCCGAGAGGGCGCGGCGCGGCAGGCCGTCCAGCAGCCCGTCGACGACGTTGCCGGCGATGCCGGAGATGCCGGCGATGCGTCCGGCGCCGAGGAGGTAGAGCCCGGCGCCCGCGCCGATCAGCCCGCCCCCGATGAGTCCGTTGAGCCAATCCTGCGGCATGGGTCCTCCTTGGTATTCGATTTCCAGCATATATAGACGAAGCGGCGCGGGCCACAAGCTTGCCGTGGCGCGAAAGCGGGGCATGTCCCCTCGAAACGCTTCACGGATGCGGGAGATCGGCCATGCGGATGGAGAAGACGATGCGGCGCACCCTCTGGGCCTTGCTGGCGCTGTTTGCGGCGATGGGTCCGGCGGCGGCGCAGTCCGAGAAGATCGAACGGGTGATCGGCGCCCAGATCGAGGCGTTCCTCGCCGACGATTTCGAACGCGCCTTCGACTTCGCCTCGCCGGGCATCCGGGACGTGTTCCGCACGCCGGAGAATTTCGGGCGCATGGTGCGGCAGGGCTACCCCATGGTCTGGCGGCCCGACCGCTTCCGCTTCGAGGCGCTGGAGGAGGAGGGCGGCCGCCTGCGTCAGGAGGTCCGCATCACGGACCGCGCCGGCAAGGCGTGGATCGCCGACTACTTCATGGTCGAGGTGGACGGCGCCTGGCGCATCGACGGCGTGCGGTTGCGCGAGGCGCCGGGTCTCGGCGCCTGACGCCTGTGGCGGTCAGAGGCCCAGCGCGGCCTCGCCCCGATCCAGCATGACGGGGATGACGATCTCCTCCTCGTCGTGCAGATGCCGGTCGAGGAACGGATCGAACCGCGCCAGTTCGGCGTCGAGCGCGCCGATCGCCCTTTTGGGATCGCCGGGCGCCCGGGCGGCCCGAAGCGCCGTCTCGGCCGCGCCGTGGAACCGCCCCAGCGCCTCGTGCAGCGCGTGATGGTCGCGGTCGAGGATCTCGAAGCCCCGGGTCAGCCGCGGCTCCAGGCGCTGCAGGGCCGGAAAGTAGTGATGATCCTCGATGCCGTGATGCGTCTGCAGTTCCTGCAGGAAGAACCCGCCGAGGCGCGCGAAGTCCCGCGCGAACGTCGTCCCCGGCCTCGCGCCGTCGAGCCCCTCGCCGGTCAGGCGTCGCATGACCGCGAAACATTCCCGGAACATCGCGTGGCGGTCGAGGTAGAACTTCGTCGTCGGCCCGAAGTTCGGATGATCGCCCCAGATCCGCCGCGGATAGTCCGCCAGAAGGAAGCGCAGCGCTTCGGGCAGGCGCGCGCGGCGGTGCAGGGCGGTGGGGTCGTCCGAGGTCATGGCGTCTCCGGGGATCGCTTCGATCCCGACCTAAGCGCGAAACGCGGACGCGCCAAGCGGGACGGACCGTCGCCGAACCGGAGACGCCGGCCGAGGCGCGCCCGGTCCGCAGGGACCGGGGCGCCGCGGCCGTCGCCGCGCCGGATCAGTTCTTCGCCTTGTCCACCATGCGGTTGGCGGCGATCCACGGCATCATGCCGCGCAGCTTCTCGCCGACCTCCTCGATCTGGTGGGCGTCGTTGTTGCGCCGGGTGGCCTTGAACATCGGCTGGCCGGCCTTGCACTCGCGCATCCACTCCGAGACGAAGCGGCCCTGCTGGATGTCCTCGAGCACCGCCTTCATGCGGGCCTTGGTCTCCTCGCGCGGGATGATGCGGGGGCCGGAGACGTACTCGCCGAACTCCGCGGTGTTGGAGATCGAGTAGTTCATGTTGGCGATGCCGCCCTCGTAGATCAGATCCACGATCAGCTTCACCTCGTGCAGGCACTCGAAATACGCCATCTCGGGGGCGTAGCCGGCCTCCACCAGCGTCTCGAAGCCGAGGCGGATCAGCTCGACCACGCCGCCGCAGAGCACGGTCTGCTCGCCGAAGAGATCGGTCTCGCACTCCTCCTTGAAGTCGGTCTCGATGACGCCCGAGCGGCCGCCGCCGATCGCCGAGCAGTAGGAGAGGCCGATCTCGAGCGCCCGTCCGCTCGGGTTCTGGTGCACGGCGACGAGGCAGGGCACGCCGCCGCCCTTCACGAACTCGCCCCGCACGGTGTGGCCGGGGCCCTTCGGCGCCATCATGATCACGTCGACGCCCGGCTTCGCCTCGATCAGCCCGAAATGCACGTTCAGGCCGTGGGCGAAGGCGATCGCCGCGCCGTCCTTCAGGTTGTCGTGGATGTGGGCGTAGTAGGTCTCGGCCTGCAGCTCGTCGGGCATGGCCATCATCATCACGTCGGCCCACTTCGCGGCGTCTGCGATGTTCATGACCTGGAGGCCCTCGGCCTCGGCCTTCTTCGCGCTGGCCGAGCCCGGGCGCAGCGCCACGGCGAGGTTCTTCGCGCCCGAATCCCGCAGGTTCAGGATATGCGCGTGCCCCTGCGAGCCGTAGCCGACCACGGCCACCTTCTTGTCCTTGATCAGGTTGATGTCGCAGTCGCGATCGTAATAGACGCGCATTGGGTCCCTCGCCGTTTCCGAGTGTCGTTGCGGTGCGGGACTTTCCCGCGCAAGTTTCGTGCGCCGGGGGCGTAGACGAGGCGCCGCCCCTTGTCCAGCGGAGGCGGAGGATGAGCGATTCGAGAGCCGGCGTCCCGCGCAGCCCGCTCGCCCGGCTGCCGGGCGAGGGCGGACCCGGAATCGGCCACAACCATGGCC
Organism: Paracoccaceae bacterium; assembly: GCA_035268645.1. Lineage (GTDB taxonomy): Bacteria > Pseudomonadota > Alphaproteobacteria > Rhodobacterales > Rhodobacteraceae > Albimonas. Next base: position 5,842 of record DATFKM010000342.1, read on the forward strand.
CGCCGATCAACGAGGGCCACGGCTTGCGCAGGGTCGCCTGGCGCAAGGCCCGCGCTGCGCTGCTGCCGCGTCTGCCGCTCGAGGTGCTGAAGCGCCGGGTGGCCCGGGCGAAGCGGCTCGGCCTGGCCTATCCCGCCTACGCCTCGATTCTCGCCGGAACGGGTCGGGACGTGGTCGCCTTTCTCTTCACCTCCCACGCCCTCGGCCTGCGCCTCGCCCGCGCGCACGCGCTGCCGGAGGCGAAGGCCGCCAAGCTGCGGGAGATCGGCGGCGCGGAGCGCCTGCTGCTCGGCCCGGAAGGCGAGGACGCCGCGGCGCTCGCCGAGGCGCTGGAGCGCGAGCGCCGGGTGGCGTTCGCCGGGGCGCGTCCGGCGCCGCCCCTCGCCGCGCCGCTGCCCGAGGGAAGGCAGGCCGTGCGCGCCCTCCTCGCGCCCCTGAAGCTGCCCGCGGACGGGGTGGTCATGATCGGCGACAGGGCCGAGGAACGCGACTGGGCCGAGGCGGCGCGCCTCGGGCGGTTCATGGCCGCCGGCGCGTATTTCGAGGCGCGCTGAGGGCCGGCCCCGCGACGCCGCGCCCTCGGCCGGGCCGTTGCGCCGGGAACGCGCCGGCGCTACCTCGCGAGGGAAGTGCCGCGGAGGAACGTCATGATCGGTCGCCTGAACCACGTCGCCATCGCCGTCCCGGACCTCGAGGCCGCGGCCGCCCAGTATCGCGGCGCGCTCGGCGCCAAGGTCGGCGCGCCGCAGGACGAGCCGGCGCACGGCGTCACGGTGATCTTCGTGGAACTGCCCAACACCAAGATCGAGTTCCTGCATCCTCTGGGCGAGGACTCGCCCATCGCGGGCTTTCTCGAGAAGAATCCGGCGGGGGGCATCCACCATCTCTGCTACGAGGTCGACGACATCCTCGCCGCCCGCGACCGGCTCGCGGCGGAGGGCGCGCGCATCCTCGGAGACGGAGAGCCGAAGATCGGCGCCCACGGCAAGCCGGTGCTGTTCCTGCACCCCAAGGACTTCCAGGGCGCTCTGGTGGAGCTCGAGCAGGCATGACGATCACCGGCGCCGTCGTCCTCTTCGCCGTTCTCTGGTTCCTGATCCTCTACATGCTTCTGCCGCAGGGGGTGAAGAGCCAGTCCGAGAGCGGCGACGTCGCGCCCGGCACCCCGGCCTCCGCGCCCTCGGAGCCGATGCTCAAGCGCAAGCTGATCCGGACCACGGCGATCACGGTGGTCGTCTGGGCGGTGGTGGTCGGGATCATCATGTCGGGTTGGATCCACATCAACGACCTCGACTTCTTCGGGCGCGTCGATCGCGGCGGCTGAGCGCGCGGCGGAACGGCCGCCCGCCGAGTGGATCGTCGCGCCACGTCGCACGCAATCTTCTTGCTCGCGTGGGGCCCCGTGCTAACTTTCGTTGCACCGAAGACGACGCATGGAGTGCATCGATGAAGTTCGCCCGCATCGCGGCCGCCGCCCTCGGGCTCGTGGCCTTCGCCGCCGCCCCGGCCTTCGCCGGCGGCTGCTCCTCCTACGGTCAGACCACGGCCGAGGCTCCGCCGCCGTCCTCCACGGTCGGCTCCTGAGGTCCGCCGTCCCGGCCTGCGGGCTGGGACGCATCTAAGGACGGGCGGGCGGCGCGCGAGGGCGCGCCGCCCGCCCGCGCTTCAGGCGCGCCGCTTCACCCGATGATAGGTGTGCGTGAAGGTGGCGACGCCGAGCACCGGCACCGCGAGATTGATCACGGGAATCGAGAGGCCGAGCGCCATCAGCGCTCCGCCGAACCAGAGCTGAGGCCCCACCTCGCGCCGCAGCGCCCGCGCGCCCTTGGCGCCGAGCCGCCGCCCGGCGGCGAGTTCGAAATACTGCCGGCCGAGCAGCCAGCCGTTCACCGCGAGGAACACGAACGGCGCCAGCGGGCCGGCGAAGGGATAGACCACCAGCGCCGCGAGGTTCGCGGCGATCAGGACCACGGTGAAGACCACGCCGTCGGCCAGCATCTCGAGAAAGCCCAGACGTCCCGCGGGCGGCAGCTCGGGATGATGCTTCGCCTCGACCGCGTCGGCCACGTCCTCGAGAAAGAGGCCGATGAACATCGCCGCCACCGCCGGCATCAGCAGCAGCGCCGCCGCCGCGCCGGCGATCCAGGCGAACGCCCCCGCCGCCCAGTCGAGGGCCGAAAGGTCGACGCCCCAAAGGCTCAGCCCCGCCTCCGGGATCAGCGTCACCGCCCATGACCAGCCGAACAGGAACAGCGCCAGCAGCGCCGCCGTAAGCAGGATCGAACGCCAGAAGACGCGCATGAACCGCCGGTCGCCGAGCTGGCCGAGGGCCCGCAGGACGTCGCCGATCACGCCTCGACCCATTCGACGCGGCGCGCGAGGTCCGGGCGCGGGCGCTCCGGCGGGGGCGTCGTCTCCCGGCCGACATGCACGAACCCCGCGACCCATTCCTGCGGCGCGAGGCCGAGGCCGCGCCGCAGGAACGTCTCGTCCGTCGCCATCCAGCCCGAAAGCCAGTTCGCGCCCCAGCCCATCGCCAGCGCCGCGTTGACGAGGCCGAGGCACACGGCGCCCGCGCTCAGCGTCTGCTCGACCTGCGGGATCTTTTCGGACGCCACGGGCGAGGCGACGACCGCCACCGCGACGGGCGCCCGCCGAAAGCCGATCGCGTCCTTGAGGAGCCGTTCCGGCTCAAGGCCGCGCTCCGCGCCGATCTCGTGGGTGAGAGCGGCGAGACGCGCGCAGGCCGCCTCCTCCAGCACGATGAAGCGCCAAGGCTCAAGCTTGCCGTGGTCGGGCGCTCGTGCGGCCGCGGTCAGCATCGTCTCGAGTTCGGCGCGTGCCGGTCCGGGTCCGGTCAGGGTCTTGGCGGGGCGCGAGCGGCGCGCCAGCAGGAAGGCGAGCGCTTCCGGCCTGGCGGCGAGCGGGGCGGCGGCGACGGGCGCGTCATCCGGCATCGGGCGGCGTCCTTTCCGAGGGTTGCGGGGCGACGGCGCTCCGGCGGCGAAGCGGTCCCGGGTCAGATGCGGGGCGGTGCGCCGGGCGTCAAGGCGCGGGCGCGATGAGCGCCCGCCGTCCCTAAGCGGGACGATCAGCGGTGACGCGGGCTACATGCGATGGACCGCCGCGCCCCGAGCCGGCTAGCTGCCGGTCGTGAATCAAGCTCGGTCGGAGGCGGCTGATGTCGGAATGGATCGGGTCGCCGATCAGGGGGGCGGCGGCCGCGCTTCTGGCGCTCGCGCTCGTCCCCGAGCCCGCCGCGGCGACGAGTCCGACGGCCGGGGACCCTGCGCGCGGTCTCACGGAGGACTTCGAGGCCGCGACGGTCGTCGAGGGCGTGGTGAGCGCGCCCGGCCTTTCGGTGCGGCCGATGCGTCCGGACGAAGCCTTCCCCGACCGGCCGCGCGGCGCCGTCGCCTCCGGCGGCGCGCTTTCGATCATGGACGTCGGCGCGGCCCC
>DATFKM010000343.1:0-3872 GCA_035268645.1 Paracoccaceae bacterium
CTGCCCGATGTCGGCACGCACGGGCGGTCCGACACCTGCGCGCGCTGCGACGCGGCGCTGGGCTGAGCGCTCGCGTCCGACCGGAGGGCGAAGGGCCGGAGCGTCGCTCCGGCCCTTTTCCTTTTCAGAGCAGTTTCTTCGCCGCCTCGGCCACGGCCTCGGCGGTGATGCCGAAATGCGCGTACAGGTCGGGCGCCGGGGCGGAGGCGCCGAAGCCCTCCATGCCGACGAAGGCCGACTTCTTCTCCGAGCCGCGCTCGCCGCAGAGCCAGCGCTCCCAGCCGAAGCGCACCGCGGCCTCGACGCCGACGCGGACCGGGCCGGCGGGGAGGACGCGGCGGCGGACCGCCTCGTCCTGCGCCGCGAAGCGCTCCTGGCAGGGCATGGAGACGACGCGGGTTCCGATGCCCTCGGCCTCGAGCAGGGCCTTGGCGGCCATCGCGATCTCGACCTCGGAGCCGGTGGCGACGAGGATCGCGCGGCGCTTGCCCTCGGCCTCGGCCAGCACGTAGGCGCCTTGCGCGGCGAGGTTCTTCGCGCCGGCCTTCGCGCGCAGCGTCGGCAGGCCCTGGCGGGAGAGGGCGAGGACCGAGGGGCGGTCCGCGGTCAGCGCCAGTTCCCAGGCCTCGGCCGTCTCCACCGCGTCGCAGGGGCGCCAGACGTCGAGGCCCGGCGTGGCGCGCAGCATCGCGAGATGCTCGACCGGCTGGTGGGTGGGCCCGTCCTCGCCGAGACCGATGGAATCGTGCGTCAGGACGTAGACGACCCGAGCGCCGGTCAGCGCCGAGATGCGCATCGCGCCGCGCATGTAGTCCGCGAAGCAGAGGAAGGTGCCGCCGTAGGGCGCGACGCCGCCGTGCAGGGCCATGCCGTTCATGGCGGCGGCCATGGCGTGCTCGCGGATGCCGTAATGGACGTGGCGGCCCTTGCGGTCCTCCGGTCCGAAGACGCCGAGGCCGGGGGTGAGCGTGTTGTTGGAGCCGGTGAGGTCGGCCGAGCCGCCGAGCGTCTCCGGCATCACCGGGTTGATCGCGGCGAGCGCCATCTCGGAGGCCTTGCGGGTGGCGACCTTCGGGCGGTCTTCGACGATCTCGCGTTTCAGGCGGCGGAGGGCGGAGGCGAGGCGCTTCGGCGCGGTCCCCGCGGTCACGCGCTCGAACTCGGTGCGGCGGCCCTCGGGCAGGGTGGCGAGGCGGGCCTCCCAGGCGTAGCGCTCGGCGGCGCCGCGCTTGCCGGTCTCGGACCAGGCGTCGCGGATGTCCTGCGGGATCTCGAACGGCGGGTGGGTCCAGCCGTAGGCGGCGCGGGCGGCCTCGATCTCTCCGGCGCCGAGGGGCGAGCCGTGGGCGGCGGCGGTGCCCTCCTTCTGCGGCGCGCCGAGGCCGATGCGGGTGCGGCAGGCCACGAGGGCGGGGCGCTCGGAGGCCGCGGCCTCGGAGAGCGCGCGGTCGACGTCCTCGGGGTCGTGGCCGTCGCAGGCGTGCACGGACCAGCCGGAGGCGGCGAAGCGCGCCATCTGGTCGGTGCGGTCGGCGAGCGAGACGGCGCCGTCGATCGAGATCCCGTTGTCGTCCCAGAGCACGATCAGCTTCGAGAGCTCCTGGCGGCCGGCGAGGCCGATCGCCTCCTGGCTGATGCCCTCCATCAGGCAGCCGTCGCCGGCGATCACCCAGGTGCGGTGGTCGACGATGCGCCGGCCGAAGCGCGCGGCGAGCGCGGTCTCGGCCATCGCCATGCCGACGGCGGTCGCGAGGCCCTGGCCGAGCGGGCCGGTGGTGGTCTCGATGCCGGGCGCGTGGCCGTATTCGGGGTGGCCGGCGGTCGGATGGCCGAGCTGGCGGAAGTTGCGGAGCGCGTCGAGCGCCATGCCCGGATAGCCGCAGAGATGCAGCAGCCCGTAGAGCAGCATCGAGCCGTGCCCGGCCGAGAGCACGAAGCGGTCCCGGTCCGGCCAGTCGGGCTTGCGGGCGTCGAACTTCAGGTGCCGCTCGAAGAGCACGGCGGCGACGTCGGCCATGCCCATCGGCATGCCGGGATGCCCGGATTTCGCGGCCTCGACGGCGTCCATCGCGAGGATGCGCAGCGCGTCGGCCCGGCGGAAGTGGTCGGGGTGTTTCTCGCGGAGGGCGGAGAGGTCGATCGGGGTCGCGGGAGCGAGGGGCGTGGAGGCGGTCACGGGACTGTCCTTCTCCGGCGAGGGGCCGGGGCGGGTATAGGCGCGCAGCGGCGCCGGCGGGCGCGGGCGCGCGGGGACGGTCGGTCGGGTCGCACAGCGGATCGCGGGGGTCAAGCGGGCCTTCCGGACACGGCCCGTGCCGGGGTGCGGGCGGGGTGCGCCGGGTGGCGGGCGACGGTCGCCGCGGCGGGCGGCGTGGCCGGCGGGACTCGCGGCGCGACGGGACGCCCGCGACGGCGGCGGGGCCGCTTGACGGCGGCGGGCGCCGGTGGTCCGATCCGGCGCGCGGAAGGACGGCGCGGCGCGCGTGAGGCGGGGAGACGGCATGTCGGGATCGGCGGGCGGCATCGGCGGGGCGAAGCGGGCGCTTTCGGCGGCGCTGGGCGAGCTGGCGGCGGCCGTCGAGATGGCCGCCGCGCGAGGCGGCGCGCCGGGCGCGCCGACGGACGGCGAGGCCGAGGCCTTCGCGGAACGGCTGGCGGCGGCCGAGACGGCCCGGGCCGAGGCGGAGAGTGCGCGCGACGAGGCGGCCGCGGCCGCCGAGGCGGCGCGCGACGAGGCCGGCGCCGCGAAGGCCGAGGCCGCGGCGCTGCGCGCCGAGCTCGCGGCGGCGCAGGCCGAGGCGCGGGCCGCGGCCGAGGCGATCGAGACGATGCGCCGTGCGCGCGCCGAGGACGCGGAACTGATCGAGGCCGCGCTGAGCGAACTCAAGGCGGCGGTCTGAGGAGGACGGCATGGGCGATCTGGATCTGAACGTGGCCGGCCGCAACTACCGTGTCGCGGTGGAGGACGGACAGGAGGCCGCGCTGGCCGAGGCCGGCGCGCTGATCGCCGCCGAGGCGGAGGTGCTGCGCGACCGCTTCGGCGCCCGCTTCGCCGCGCTGCCCGAGAGCCGGGTGCTGCTGCTGGCCGGGCTGATGGTGGCGGACAAGGCGCGCGCCGCCGCGGCGGCGGAGGCGGCGGATGCCGGCCCGGCTCCCGGAGCCGGGGAGGCGCCGGGCGAGCCGATGCGGACGGCGCTGTTCGAGGATCCGGCGCAGACGGCGCGCATCGCCGAGCTGGAATCGCGACTGGCGGACGCGGAGGCGGCGGAGGCCGCCGCGCTCTCGGCGCTCGACGACGCCACACGGCGGATCCGGGAGATGGCGGCCGAACTGACCGAGGAGGAGGCGTGATCGCGGGTTCGAGCGGCGGATCGACGTCTCGGCCGCGCGGCGGCGGGAGGCTCCGGGCGCCTGCCGGAGCCGTGGACGGGGCGTGAGCGCCCTCGCGGCCGAGCGCGACGCCTTCGCGGCGGCGCATCCCGAGCGGGTCGAAGTCATCGGCGGTCGACGCTGGGGCGTGCTCGACCTGCCGGGGGAGGGGCCGGCGCTGCTGCTCTGTCCGGGCACGCTCGGCCGGGGCGACGTGTTCTGGCGGCTGATGGCGCGCCTTCGGGGCCGGGCCCGGATGCTGGCGGTCACCTATCCGGCCTCGCACGACCTCGGGGTCTGGGCCGACGATCTCGCGCGCCTGCTCGACCGGCGCGGGATCGGGCGGACGACGGTGCTGGGCTCCTCGCTCGGCGGTTATCTGGCGCAGGTCGTCGCGGGGCTTCACGGCGAGCGGGTGGAGGCGCTCGTCGCGGCCAACACGCTCTCGGACGTCGGGCCGCTGGCGGACCGGCCGCCTTACGCCGGGGACGTCGCGCGCACGC
>DATFKM010000344.1:0-2803 GCA_035268645.1 Paracoccaceae bacterium
CGCCGCCCTCCCTGAGCTTCGGGACGGCGAGGTCGATCCGCCCCGCCCGGGTCCCCCTCCCGATCGCCGTCGCGCCGCGCCGCGCGCGTCGCCGGGCGCACGCTCCTTCCCCTTCGCCGCCTCCACCGCCACCGGCCGCTCGGCCGCGAAGGCCGCCCTCCCGCGGACGAGATCCCCGTCCGCCTCCTTCTCCAAAGGCTCCGGAGGGCCGTTCTCTCGTCGGTCATCGTCGTCTCCGGTCCGCTTCGAGGTCTCGCAACCGACCCTCCGCGGACGGCCGGCGACGGCCGACCCGCCGACGCCGTGAGCGCCGGAGGCCACTACCTGGCGGCCGAGCGGATGCTGCGCCGCCGCGTGGCGGAGTCGAGCCCCGCCGCTCTGGTGGCCGATTATTCCGGCGCCCTTCTCAGCTTCGACGGTCGCGCCGCAGAAGTCCGCCACGGTGTGCGATTCGGCGAAGGCTTGCGCAACGGAGAGACCTTAATCGCGGTGCAGTCCTTCATTCCGCAAGCTCGTCTCCGGAACCGGCGAGGGTGGGAGGACTTCACACCACCGAGGAACTGAAGCCGGGCTTCCTGCTCAGCTCGGCGGCGAAACGGGCGATCGCGAACGACCTCGGCGTCTCCGACGCGGTGCAGCTCACGCTCGCGCAGCTTGGCCTCGGGCAGGCGTGCGACATCCAGCCGGAGCTGGAGCCGGAGCCGCAGCGCGGCTGCGACGCGGACGACTTCGACTTCGGATTCGACACCGGGGACGGCGGCGACTCGCTGTTCTGACGTGGCCGCCGGCGGCGTGGCTCCGAAGCGGGCGCGGCAGCAGGCGCGCCGGGGGGCGAGCGCCTCCTCGAGCGCGCGTGCGGCGTCCGCTGTTATGGCCGCCTTCGGCGCCGTCTCGTTCAGGCGGACGCCGCCGCCGCCGCTCGACGCCTCCAACCCGAGTGCGCCGCAGAGCTGCGCGAAGCCCCTCTCGACCGGCGTCTCGCGGAACAGGTGCAGCACATCCTCGGGCGGGGAAGGTCGCGTCCAGATCCTGGAGCGTCGCGCGATACTCGGATCGGGCCATGATCGCGGGATCGCGCAGCAGCGCCGGGCAGTCGTCCAGCGGGTCGACGGTCGGATCGAGCTGTGCCTGGAACCGCATGTGCGACAAGAGCCGGCCCACCGGCTCGCGCATCACGAACAGGACCTTCAGCGCCAGGCCTCGGCGCGCGCAGTGCTCGCGCATGAAGGCGAAGCCCTGGCGCCCGATCACCGCGTAGGCGGGCGACGTCGACCAGCACGCGCGTCCCGGGCCGGGCGAGGGAGGCGAAAGGCGCGAGATAAGTCTCGTCGTCGTAGATCATCCGCACCCGGTCGACGCTGGCGCGGAAGGCGGGCCGCGCGCGCAGGTTCTCGATCGGGTTCCCCGGCCGGCGGAGGTGGAAGTCGAGCCGTCGCCTCGCCAGCAGGTCGACGTCCATCAGCGGCATCCGCGGGAAGCGGGCATCGAAGAAGCGCACCTCCTCGAGCGGAGAGGCCGCCACCCCGGGCGTCTCCCGCAGCCGGGCCCACAGCCAGCTCGTCGCCGCCTTCATGGCCCCGACGCAGACGAGCAGGGTAGTGCCTTCGAGCGTCGGCGAAGGGTCGCGCCTCGGCATGCCGGTCCCCCTTCCAGCGAGGGGCCGCGCCCGCGGACCCTCAGACCGCCCGAGGCGCTAGACGAGCCATTCTCGGCACGCAGTCTGCACGAACCACGGCGCGAACTCGACCCGATCGTGCCCGTCTCCGTCGTTCATGCCGCGCCGAGGCGTTCGCCGGGCGTGCGACGCCGGCGCCGGATGTCGACGGCGGCCCCCGGCGGAGGAGGAGCCGGCGACGGCCGGCGGCGCCGGCTGAACGGAACCGGCGACGTCACGCTCGATCGTCCGAGCGACTTGGTCGGACGACGGCTTCGTCGGCGCCACCGATCCATGCCTCTGCGCCTCAGCGCCGCAATGAGTGCCGGGAACGCCGTGCCGCGCCGCAGCATCCGCGGCGATCGCCGACATCGGCTTCGGCCGATTTCATCGACGGCACGCGACGGTCCCGTGTTCGGCCTGCCGTCCCCCGGCATTCCGATTCGGGCGCCTGCACAGGATGCACGGGCCGGCGCGTCGAGGTCGAGACGGCCTGAGCCGTCGGACTACGGCGACTTCGTCACGCTTCGAGGCGCGAGGGCTGGCTCGCACCAAGCAGGCGGTGATGCCGCCTCTCGGAATAGCCGACTCCGCAGCAGCAGGAGTCTCGTGCGCCCCGATCCGTGACTGCGTTTCCCGATGCAGGGAGACGGAGGCGACATGGGGCCGAGCGCTGGAGATCCGGGACGATCTGCCGGCGGAGGAGCTTCGGGCGCCGGCGTCGCGGGAGCGGAGCGATCGGGCCGCGCCGCGGTCGCCGGCGATCGCCGATGCGCCGAACGGCCTGAGCCGGGCGGACGCGGCGACGGCGGCGGGCATGGAACGGCAGGCGCCGCGCGACGCGGTGCTGCGCTACAACGCCGACGGAAGCAGCCCGTGCGCATGATCTGCGCGAGCGCGCGAGCGTCATTGCGGTCGGTCTTGTTGGGGCATGGCTGCACTCGCCTGCCGCGTCTCGATGCACAGCGTCGACCAGCCCGCCGCGCGCAGGCCATCGTGCAGCCACGGCGTCGGCGAACAGGCCTCGAAGAGGCAAGCCGACCGCGGACGGCGCGCCGGCAAGCGCCTCCGGCTCGCTGGCCGCGCGCGTCTCGTTCACGATCGCGCCCGCCTCGTCGACGATTCAGATCGCAGTCTCTTCCAACGACA
>DATFKM010000345.1:0-4959 GCA_035268645.1 Paracoccaceae bacterium
AAGCCGGCGATGACGATCAGCATGGCGTTGCGGAACACGTGGCCGTAAAGCACGCGGCTCTCGGTCAGGCCCTTGGCCTTGGCGGTCATCACGTATTGCTTGCGGATCTCGTCGAGGAACGAGTTCTTGGTCAGGAGGGTGAGCGTCGCGAAGCCGGCGATGCTCATGGCGATGACCGGCAGCGCGATGTGGTGCAGATAGTCGATCGCCTTCATCGGCCAGCTCAGCGTCTCCCACCCGTCGGAGACGAGGCCGCGGAGCGGAAACCACTGCAGGAAGCTGCCGCCGGCGAAGAAGATCAGCAGCATCACCGCGAAGAGGAAGCCGGGGATCGCGTAGCCGACGATGACGAGGCCGGAGGTCCAGGCGTCGAACGGCGTGCCGTCGCGCACCGCCTTGCGGATGCCGAGGGGGATCGAGACGAGATAGGAGAGCAGCGTGGTCCAGAGCCCGAGCGAGATGGAGACGGGCATCTTCTCGAGGATCAGATCGGTGACGGAGATCGAGCGGAAGTAGCTCTCTCCGAAGTCGAAGCGGGCGTAGTTCCAGAGCATCAGGGCGAAGCGCTCGTGCGCGGGGCGGTCGAAGCCGAACTGGCGCTCGAGCTCGGCGATGAAGTCGGGGTCGAGGCCCTGCGCGCCGCGATAGTCGTCGGAGCCGCCGGCGCCGGCCTCGCCGCCCGCGCCGGTGAAGCGGTCGGTGGCGGAGCCGGCCTCGTTGAGCTGGGAGATGACCTGCTGGACCGGGCCGCCGGGGGCGAACTGGATGACGGCGAAGTTCACCAGCATGATCCCGAGCAGCGTCGGGATCATCAGCAGGAGACGGCGGAGGACGTAGGCCCCCATCGGCGGCCCTCAGCGGCCGCCGGGGCGGCGCGGGTCGCGCTCGTCCTCGACGCGCACGGGGCGGGGGGCCGAGGCGTCGCCGCCGCCCGAGAGGACGCCGGCCGCGGCGCCGGCGGCGGCGGCCGCGCCGGCGAGGCCGATGAGGACGAGGGCCTCGGCGGGGGTCACGGCGCGCCCTCCGCCTCGAGCGCGGCGGCCTTCTCTGCGTCCCACCACCAGAAGCCGTCGCCGCGGGCGTATTTCGGCGCGGTCTCGGGGCGGCCGAAGAGGTCCCAGTAGGCGACGTTGTAACTCGCCTTGTACCAGTTCGGCGTCCAGATGTGCTTGGCGCGGAGCACCCGGTCGAGGGCGCGGGCCGCGACGTCGAGCGCCTCGCGGCTCTCGGCGTCGACGACGTGCTCGATCAGCGCGTCGACGGCGGGATCGGAGACGCCGGCGAGGTTGGGGGTGCCGGGCTGGTCGGCGGACTGCGAGCCGAAGAGGTTTCGCAGGTTCGGCCCGGGCGTGAGCGACATCACGAAGCGGCCGGTGATCACGTCGTAGTCGAACTCCTCCTGTCGGGCCTGGTACTGCGCGGGGTCGACGACGCGCTGCGAGGCGTCGACGCCGAGGCGCTTCAGGTTCTCGACATAGGGCCCGATGATGCGCTGGCAGGTGGGGCTCGAGAGCAGGAACTCGACGCGGAGCGTCTCGCCCTCGGCGTTGCGGCGCAGGCCGTCGTCGCCGACCTCCCAGCCGGCGCCGGAGAGCAGGCGCGAGGCGCGGCGGAGCACGCCGCGGTCGGAGCCGGAGCCGTCCGTCTCCGGCGGGCTGTATGCGGGTTCGGTGAAGACGCTCTCGGGGATCTCGCCGCGGAGGGGCTCGAGGAGGGCGAGCTCGGCCTCGGAGGGAAGCCCCTCGGCCTCCATGGGGGAGTTCTCGAAGAAGCTGTCGGTGCGGGTGTAGAGGCCGTAGAACAGCGTGTCGTTCGACCATTCGAAGTCGAAGGCCATGGCGAGGGCCTGGCGGACGTCGGGGTCGGCGAACTGCGGGCGGCGCAGGTTGAACCAGAATCCCTGGATGCCGGAGGGGCGGGCGTCCGGGATCTGTTCGCGGATCACCCAGCCGTTCTCGACGGCGGGGAAGTCGTAGCCGGTGGCCCAGATCTTCGAGAAGAACTCCTCGTGAAAGAGGAAGGCGCCGCCCTTGAAGCCCTCGAAGGCGGCGGTGTAGTCCTTGAAGTACTCGAAGACGTAGCGGTCGAAGTTGTTCGTGCCGCGGTTCACGGGAAGATCGGCGCCCCAGTAGTCCTCCCGCCTCAGATATTCGATCGAACGGCCGGGCTGCACCTCCCCGACGTCGTAGGGGCCGGAGCCGAGGATCGGGTCGAGGGTCGAGTCGGAGAAGTCCCGACCCTGCCACCAGGCTTCGGAGAGCACGGGCAGCGAGCCGACCAGCGAGGGCAGGTCGCGGGCCGAGACGCCGTCCGCGAAGTCGAAGCGGACCTCGTGCTCGCCGAGCACGGTGGCGCTTTCGACGTCCTTGAGGCGGAGGCGGTAGACCGGGGCGCCCTCGGTCTTGAGGGTGCGGAAGCTCCAGGCGACGTCCTCGGCGGTGACCGGAGAGCCGTCGGCGAAGCGGGCCTCGGGACGCAGGCGGAAGGCGATCCATGCGCGGTCGTCGGGGTATTCGATCTCCTCCGCGAGCAGGCCGTAATAGCTGTCGGGCTCGTCGGCCGACGCGACGAGGAGCGTGTCGAAGGTGGCCGAGAGGCCCTGCGCCGGTTCGCCCTTCAGCACGAAGGGATTGAGACTGTCGAAGGTGTTGGAGGCGCCGGTGCCGCGGCCGGACCAGACGCCGCCCTTCGGCGCGTCGGGGTTCGCGTAGTCGAAATGCGCGAAGTCCGCCGGATACTTCAGCTCGCCGAAGGCGGAGATGCCGTGCGCGACGGTGACGTCGTTCGCGCGCGCGCCGGGCGCGGCGGCGAGGAGCACCGCGGCGGCGAGGCCGGCGAGGACCCCGGCGGCGCGGCGCGGGGCGGAACGGGCGGCGGACCGCGTCGGCATGAGGCGTCTCTCCCGTGGCTCGATCCCTTCAAGGGGTAGGCCGCGGGGGTGGGTGTTTCAAGCGGCGGCAGGCTCGCTTGCGGCGTCGTGATCCCGGCGGCGGGCGCCGACGCGCCGCGAGGCCGGCCTGAACGCCGACGGCCGGGCGCGGGGCCCGGCCGTCGTCGCTTCGGCTCCGCGGTCAGGGCGGCGCGTCAGTCGATCGCTTCGTCCGCGAGGTAGGCGATCACCGCGGCGCGATCCTCCGGCTTCTTGAGCCCGGCGTAGCCCATCGAGGTGCCGGGCGCCCACTGGGAGGGGTTCTCGAGGAAGGCGAAGAGGTTCTCCGGCGTCCAGACCTCGGCCTGTTCGGAGAGGGCGCCGGAATAGGAGTACTCCTCGACCGCGCCGATCTCCCGCCCGACCACGCCGTAGAGGTGCGGGCCGACGCCGTTCGCGCCCGGCTCGACCTTGTGGCAGGCGGAACATTTGCGGAACACGTTCTCGCCGCGCGACGGGTCGCCGGAGGCGATCAGCGCGGCGACGTCGATCTCCGGCTCGGCCGCCGCCTCGCCGCCGCTGTCGCCCTCGTCCTCCTCGATCTCGACCGAATAGGCGTACTCCTCGCCCTTGTGTCCCGGCGAGAGGATCATCTCGGCGAAGAACTGCGCGCCGAGGTAGATCAGGAGCGCGCCGACGACGGCGCCCACGATCTTGTTGATCTCCAACGTGTCCATGAGTGTCCCGACCTCTCGTTCCGGCGTCGCCTGCGGTCCTTCTGCGGAAGGCGCGGCGACGGCCGCGGCGGCGCGCGCGCCCTCCGGTGCGGGGCGGGACTTAGACGCTTCCCGCCCGGGGACGCAAGGCGTATAAGGCGCGACCTGACGTCCGGCGCCCCGCCCCGGCCCGGAGCCGGCCCCATCGACACCCCGGAGCCCGCCCCAATGCCAGAGCCCGACCGCATCGCCTTCCAGGGAGAGCCCGGCGCCTATTCGCACACCGCCTGCCGCCAGGCGATGCCGGCGCTGGAGCCGCTGCCCTGCAAGACCTTCGAGGAGGCCATCGCCGCGTGCCGCACCGGCGCGGCGAAGTTCGCGATGCTGCCGGTGGAGAACTCCACCTTCGGGCGCGTCGCGGACATCCATGCGCTGCTGCCCGACAGCGGGCTGTTCATCATCGCCGAGACCTTCGTGCCGGTGGCGATCCAGCTGATGGGCGTTAAGGGCGCGACGCTGGAGGGCGTGACCGAGGCGCGCAGCCACCCCATGCTGCTCGGCCAGTGCCGGGAGTTCCTGAACGCCCGCGGCATCCGCCCGGTGATCGGGGCCGACACCGCGGGCTCCGCCCGGCAGGTGGGCGAGCTGGGCGATCCGACGGTCGCGGCGCTGGCCTCCGAGCTCGCGGCGGAGATCAACGGCCTCGAGATCCTGGCGCGGGACATCCAGGACAACGCCCACAACGCCACGCGCTTCCTGTTGATGAGCCGCCAGAAGGTGGAGGCCGAGCCCTCCGCGCCGAAGGTGCTGACGACCTTCGTGTTCGAGGTGCGCAACGTGCCCGCCGCGCTCTACAAGGCGATGGGCGGGTTCGCGACCAACGGCGTCAACATGGTGAAGCTCGAGAGCTACATGGTCGGCGGCAGCTTCACCGCCACGCAGTTCCTCGCGGACATCGAGGGCCATCCCGAGGATCCGGGGGTGCGCTTCGCGATGGAGGAGCTCGCCTTCTTCACGAGCTTCCGCAAGATCCTCGGCGTCTATCCGGCGCATCCCTACCGGGCGCGGGCGGGACGCCCGGCCGAGGGGGCGGCGGCGTGAGGGGCGTGCGCAAGACCGTGATCGTGGTCGAGACGGTGACGGCTGACGCGGCGGGCCGTCCCTGCGCCCCGATCGTGCGGGCCGCGGCGATGGCGGTGCTGGCCAATCCCTTCGCCGGGCGCGTCGTGGACGATCTGAGCGAGCTGTTCGATCTTTCGCGCGAGATCGGGGCGGCGCTGTTTCCGGAGGCGGTGGCGCGGCTCGGCCGTGCGCCGGTCTCATACGGCAAGGGCGCCTTGGTGGGCGTGGCAGGCGAGGTCGAGCACGGGGCGG
>DATFKM010000346.1:0-4801 GCA_035268645.1 Paracoccaceae bacterium
CGGGGGCCTTGATGCGCACGCCGGGCATCGCGGCGACCTGGCGGCGGATCCTGGCGGAGGCGGAGGCGGCGTCCGGCGGGCGGGAGGCGCGGATCGAGGCGGCGCGGCGGGCCTGGCGGGAGGGTTTCGTGGCGGAGGCCGTCGACCGCTTCCTGCGCGAGCCGCTGACCGACGCGACGGGGCGCAGGGACGCCGGGTTGCTGACCGGCGAGGACATGGCGCGCTGGGAGGCGGGCTACGAGGCGCCGATCTCCGCCCGCTTCGGCGGGACGGAGGTGTTCAAGACCGGCCCCTGGGGGCAGGGCGCGGCGCTGCTTCAGGCGCTGGGGATGCTGGCGGGCGATCCGCTGGAGGAGATGGATCCGCTCGGTCCCGAGCGGGTGCATCTGACGGTGGAGGCGATGAAGCTGGCGCTGGCGGATCGGGACGCCTGGCTCGCCGATCCGGAGTTCGCGGACGTGCCGCTCGGGGATCTGCTGTCGCCCGCCTATCTCGCGGCGCGGCGGGCGGCGATCGGGGAGGCGGCGTCGCTCGATCTGCGGCCGGGGGCGCCCGGGGGGCGCGATCCGGGGCCGGCGCTCGCGGCGCTCATGGCGCTGGCGGGCTCGGAGGGGCCGGCGGGCCTCGGCGGCGGCGAGCCGACCTTCGCGGACCTGCCGGAGGTCGAGGGCGACACGGTGCATCTCGACGTCGTCGACCGCGAGGGCAACATGGTCTCGGCCACGCCCTCGGGCGGCTGGCTGCAGAGTTCGCCGGCGGTGCCGGGCCTCGGCTTCTCGCTCTCGACGCGGGGGCAGATGTTCTGGTTGGATCCGCGCCTTCCCGGCGTGATCGCGCCCGGCAAGCGGCCGCGCACGACGCTGACGCCGACGCTGGCGACGCGGGAGGGGCGGCCCTGGCTCGCCGTCGGGACGCCGGGGGGCGATCAGCAGGACCAGTGGATCGGCGCGGTGCTGCTGCGGCTGATGCGGGGGCCGGCGGCGGGGCTGCAGGCGGCGATCGAGGCGCCCCTGTTCCATACGGCGCATTACGTGGCGTCGTTCTATCCGCGCGCCTTCCAGCCCGGACGGGTGATGCTGGAGGGGCGGTTCCCGGCCGCGACGGTCGCGGCGCTGCGCGAGCGCGGGCACGACGTGCAGGTGATGGAGGACTGGTCGATCGGCCGGGTCTGCGCGGCGGGCGTGATGCGCGACGGCACGCTCCGCGCCGGCGCCTCGCCCCGCTTCGGGCAGGCGCAGGCGGTGGGGCGCTAGGCCTCGTAGATCATGCGCCTGGACATGCCGCCGTCGATCACGAGGGTCTGGCCGGTCGTGAAGCCGGCGCCGGCGAGATGGAGCACGGCCTCGGCCACGTCCTCGGGCCGCCCGACCCGGCCGGCGGGGTGCTGGGCCTTCTCGGCGTCGTCGTGGGTCACCGTGCCGGGGGTCTCGCCCGCCTTCCAGTCGCGCGTCTCGATCCAGCCGGGGGCGACGGCGTTGACGCGGATCGCGGGGCCGAGGCTGACCGCGAGGGCGTGGGTGAGGGCGACGATGCCGCCCTTGGCGGCGGCGTAGGCCTCGCAGTCGGGCTCCGACTGGAAGGCGCGGGTGGAGGCCATGTTGACGATCGCCGCGCCCTCGGCCCTGCGCAGCAGCGGGACCGCGGCGCGGGTGCAGAGGAAGGTTCCGGTGAGGCTGGCGTCCACCCGGCGGCGCCATTCGGCGAGGGGGAGATCCTCGACCGGTCCGGTCTCGGGGCCCGCGATGCCGGCGTTGTTGAAGAGAAGCGCGAGGCCCGCCTCTGCCGTCCAGGCGTCGATCCGCGCGAAGGCGGCGGCGACGTCGGCTTCCTCGGCCACGTCGCAGGGCAGGGCGAGGAGGTCGTCGCCGGGATGCGCGCCGGCGAGCTCGCCGAGCGCGTCGCGGTCGAGGTCGAGCGCCGCGACCCGCCAGCCCTCCGCCAGCAGCCGCTCCGCCGCGGCGCGCCCGATCCCCTGCGCGCCTCCCGTCACCGCCGCGTGCCGCGCCATCGCCGCGCCTCCTCCCGATCCGCCGTCCCCTTGTCCTGCCTGCGGCGGCCGACGGGATCAACCGGCGAGCGCGAGCGCCCCGGCGAGGGCCGAGACGGCGACCAGCGCGAGGGAGGCCCGCCAGGGCGTGCGCACGCCGGTCTCGACCTCGACCCGCCGAGGGACCAGCGCCGCCGGAACGCCGGCGAGCAGGGTGGCGGCGAAGATCAGCCCCGCCGTCGCCGCCGGCGCCTCTTCGAGCGTCAGCGCCGCGCCGCCCGCGACCAGCAACGCCATCGCCGCCAGCGCGCCGGCGAGCGTGCGGTAGAGCGCGCCGAGCACGAGGCGCGCGTTCGCGCCCGGCGCCGCGCCGTCGCGCGCCAGAATCTCGGCGTGATAGCCGAGCGGCACGGCCCCGACGCCGTAGCGCAACGCGAGCGCGAGCAGACCGAGCGAGACGAGGGCGTAGAGCGCGAGGGCGGCGTCGAGCATCCGGGGGGCTCCTTTTCGGGCGGGAACAAGCGCGGCGGGGTCAGCCCTCCGGCGGGTCGTCCAGTTCCTCCGCCAGCGCCGCGAGCGAGGGGATCACGAGACGCCGGCCGGCCCGCGTCAGCAGCCCCTCGCCCGAGAGCCGGCTCATCTCGCGCGAGACCGCCTCGCGGTTGGCGCCGATGCGCGAGGCGAGGTCGAGATGGGTCGGGGCGGGCGAAAGCTCGGCCCGGTCGGCGCCGTCCGCCGCCGCACGGCCGCGACGCAGCACCTCGCGCACCACACGGTCGCGCACCAGCATGGTCGAGAGTTCGAAGACGCGTTCGGTGACGGAGCGGATCTGCCCCGTCAGGTGGCGCATCATCGCCAGCGCGAAGCCCGGCGAATCGGCGATCAGCGCCTCGAAGTCGGCGCGCGTCAGCACCCCGGCCAGCACCGGGCCCCGCGCCGTGACGCTGGCCGAACGGGGCGAGCGGTCGATCGCCGCGATCTCGCCGATCATGTCGCCGGGGCCGACGTCGCGATAGGTCACCTCGCGGCCCTGCACGGAGACGAGCCCGACCTCCGCGCGCCCTTCGAGAATCAGGTAGAGATCGGCGCCGGGCTCGCCGGCGGTGACGATCGGCTCGCCGTCGCCGAAGCGGATCGGTCGGAGGCGGGCGCCGAGGGCCTCGCGCTCCTCCCTGCCGAGCGAGGCGATGAAGCCGTCTGCTTCCGCGATGGCGTCCGTCAGCATGCCCCCGTCCCCTTGCCTGCCGCAAATCGCGCCGCGTCACAGTCCCATTTAAGCCGACTGTGCGCAAACGCACAGCGCTGGCGTGCCGACTCGGTGCAAATGATGCCTACGACACGAGCGGAACCCTCGGGAGGAACGGAGATGACGGGACGGCCGCAGCCGCGACCCAGCGTCGCCGACGTCTACTGGGTCGACAAGACCTTCCCGCTCGAAGCGATCCGCCCCGGCGGCGCGCTCTGGCTCGTGATGCTGGTGGCGCTGGCGCTGATCTGAGGGCGACGGCGCGAGGCGCGGCGGCGGGGATGGGGAGCCCGCCGGAGACGCCCGGCGCCACGAGACGACGGAGGCCATTCGGGCGGCCTCCGTCACGCGGCCCCGCCCCGACGCATCCGTCGGCGCGGGCGGGGCCGCATTCGGCCCGCCGCGCCTCCGCCGATCGGCGTGGGGGGCCCCGGGCGCCGCCGCCGCCATCTCCCGGGCCGCGGCGGGCGCGCGGGCGTCGAGGCGCGGCTCGCCGGCCTCGCGGTCGCCTTTGGGGCGGCGACCGCGAGGCCGGCGCCCGGGAGGGCCCGCATGTCATCGGCCACCCGCCGCGGCCAGAGCTTTCGGCTGCGTCGTCGAGCGCGGCGCCGGACGGGCCCGCGACGCGGCGCCGGGCCTGGCGTTCCGGCCGCATCGAGACCCGAACCTCCTCGAGCGCCGACCTCGGGCGCTCGGCCGCGCCTTCAGTGCGGCAGGCCGGCGACGGCCCCGGTCCAGTCGGTGCGCGGCCGGCGCATGGCGAGAAGCCGGGCCGCCTCCTCGCCGCGGCCGAGGCGCAGCAGCGCGCCCGCGAGGGCGTGCTCCACCAGATCGCGCTGGGCGCGGCTGCCGCCGATGCGCTCATGCTCGGCCATCACGCCGGTGAAGCGGGCGACGGCCCCCGCCCAGTCGCCGCGGGCGTAGTCCCCGAAGCCCTCCGCGAGGGCGCGGACCACCGGCGCGGCCGGGCCGCGGGCGTCGCGCACGATCCGGGCCAGCGCCTCGCCCTCGCCGGCCATGGCGTGCGCGAGGGCGGCGTGGACGTCGGCGAAGGCGATCCCCGGCTCCGGAAACCGCGCGGCGGCGAAGGCGCTGACCGTCGCCCAGCGCTCCGGCGGGACGGCGACGCCATGCAGCTCGGCCCGCGCCAGCAGCGCGGCGGCGTCGGTCAGCACGTTGAGCGGCGGGCTCGTCGAGCGGGCGGGGTCGAGATCCTCGTCCATGACCCGCCACATGGTCGCGAGGTCGCCCGTCTCCAGCGCCCAGAGGCCGACATGCCAGCTGACGTGGCAGTGCAGCTGCGCCGTGCGGTCGAGCCCGCGGTGATAGGCCGCGAGATCGGCGAGGCCGGCCCGCGTCTCGCCGCACTCGTAGTGCAGGTGCGCCTTGACGTGCACGCCGTGCGCCGCTGTGGGACGGAGTTCCAGCGAGCGGTCGATGTCGCGCCGCGCGGGCTCGAGCCGGCCGACCTCCATCTCCGCGAAGGCGTGCTGGCAGAGGAACCACCAGTCGTCGCCGTAATGCGGGGCCAGCATGGTGGTGAAGGCGAGCTGCTCGGCCTCCCGCCC
>DATFKM010000347.1:0-3835 GCA_035268645.1 Paracoccaceae bacterium
TGCAGGGCGTATTGCGGCTTGATCGTCGTCTCGGAGTCGGCGTAGCGCAGGCAGTCGACGGCGCGCCACGCCTCGATCCGGCCCCACCAGTCGGTCACCGCGTCGGCGCGGGTCCTCGCGCCGCGCGCGCGCCAGCGCTCCAGCACCTGCGCCAGCACCCGGCCGACGTCGCCGATCACCGGGACGTCGACGGTGACGTTCTTGTTGATCGAGGACGGATCGATGTCGACATGCGCCTTGCGCGAGCCGGGCGAGAACGCGTCGAGCCGCCCGGTGATGCGGTCGTCGAAGCGCGCGCCGATGTTGAACATGGCGTCGCAGCCATGCATCGTCATGTTCGCCTCGTAGGTGCCGTGCATCCCCAGCATGCCGAGCCAGAGCGGCCCCGAGGCCGGATACGCCCCCAGCCCCATCAGCGTCGAGGTCAGCGGAAAGCCCGTCGCCTCGGCCAGCTCGCGCAGCAGGCGGCTCGCCTCGCGCCCCGAATTGATCACCCCGCCGCCGGTGTAGAGGATCGGCCGCTCCGCGGTCTCGATCATCTCCACCATCGCCTCGATCGCCGCCGCGTCGCCCTCGACCTTCGGCGCGTAGGGCAGGGTGGCCGCCTCGCCCGGCGACCGATAGCCGCCGGTCGCGAACTGCACGTCCTTGGGGATGTCGACCAGCACCGGGCCCGGCCGGCCATGGGTCGCGACGTAGAAGGCCTGATGCATCACGTCGGCCAGCTTGTCGGTGTCCTTCACCAGCCAGTTGTGCTTGGTGCAGGGGCGCGTGATGCCGACGGTGTCCGCCTCCTGGAAGGCGTCGTTGCCGATCAGGAAGGTCGGCACCTGGCCGGTCAGGCAGATGATCGGGATCGAATCCATCAGCGCGTCGGTCAGCCCGGTGACGGCGTTGGTCGCCCCCGGCCCGGAGGTCACCAGCAGCACGCCCGGCCTGCCGGTCGAGCGCGCGTAGCCCTCGGCGGCATGGGCCGCGCCCTGCTCGTGCCGGACGAGGACGTGGGTGATGTCGTTCTGCTTGAAGATCTCGTCGTAGATCGGAAGCACCGCGCCGCCGGGATAGCCGAACACGGTGTCCACGCCCTGGTCCTTCAGGGCCTGGACGACGATCTCTGCTCCGGTCATCTCGCGAGGCATCTCGGTGCTTCCTCTTTCGGTCCTTGCGGTCGCGGGGGTCGGGCGGCGTTCGGGCACAAAAAAACCCGCCGGAGGGGCGGGTCGTCGGGGCGCGTCGGTCGGATCGGATGCTCCGCCGTCAGATGCGCCCCACTCGGATGATTACGAAGATCGTGCCGGTCACGTCGTCTCTCCCGTCTCGGTGAGCCTCGTCTACCACGCGCGCCGGGGCGGTCAACCCCGTTTCCGCCGGTGCGCCGACGTTTTCTTTCGCCGCGACGCCTCGCCGCGCAATCTCTGTCAGGGCAGGAGGATGCGCGCCGCCTCGGCGTCCTCGGCGGCGGGCCAGTCCCGCATCCGGTTGCGCCCCCAGCTGAGCTGGCGCTTGGCGTAGCGCCGCGTCGCCGTCACCGCCGCCTCCCGCGCGGCCTCGAGCGTCATCTCCCCCCTCAGATGCGACATGAGCTCCGTCGCTCCCAGCGCCTTCATCGCCTGCGGCGAGACGCGCCGCCCCATCGCAGCGCGCACCTCCTCCAGCGCGCCCGCCTCCAGCATCGCGTCGAAGCGCCGCTCGATCCGCGCCGCCAGCCGGTCCCGATCCGGCGCCAGCCGCACCGCCGCGGCGTCCGAGAGCCGCAGCCGCGGCGCCCCCGTCTCCCGCCACCAATCCGCGAGGCCGCGGCCCGAGGCCTCCAGCACCTCCCAGGCCCGCATCACCCGCCGCGGATTGGCGAGGTCGATCGCCGCCGCCGTCTCCGGATCGCGCGCCTCGAGCTCCGCCGCCATCGCCTCGAGCCCCCGCGCCGCCAGCCGCGCCTCGCCCGCCGCGCGCACCGCCTCCGGCGTCGCCGGCGCCGCCGCCAACCCCTCCGTCAGCGCGGTGAACAGAAGGCCCGAGCCGCCTACGATCACCGCCGGGCGCCCCTCCGCCTCCAGCCGGTCCAGCACGGCCGAGGCCTCGGCCAGCCACCGCCCCGCCGAATGCGCCGCCTCCAACGGCACATGACCGTAAAGCAGGTGCTCCACCCGCGCCTCGTCCTCGGCCGAGGGCCGCGCCGTCAGCACCCGCCAGCCGTCGTAGACCTGAAGCTGATCGGCGTTCACCACCGCGCCGCCCAGCCGCCCGGCGACCTCCAGCGCCAGCGCCGACTTGCCCGAGGCCGTGGGCCCCGCGATCAGGACGTGCCGGCTCACCGCGTCTCCGCCAGCGCGACCGCGACCTCCGTCGCCACCGCCGCGTCGTTCAGCACCAAGGCGACGTTGGCCTCGAGGCTCCGCCCCCCCGTCGCCTCCACGATCCGCGAAAGCAGGAACGGCGTCACCGCCTTGCCCGTCACCCCGTCCCGCGCCGCCGCCGCCAGCGCGTCGGCCACCGCCGCCTCGATCTCCGCCCGCGGCACCTCCGCCGCCTCCGGGATCGGCACGGCCAGCAGCTGGCCGCCCGGCAGCCCGAGCGCCGCGCGCATCCGGTGCGCCCGCGCCACCTCGGCGGCGGTCTCCATCCGCAGGGGGCAGGGCAGCCCGCTCTCGCGCGACCAGAAGGCCGGGAAGGCGTCCGTCCGCCAGCCGATCACCGGCACGCCGAGCGTCTCCAGCACCTCCAGCGTCCTCGGCAGGTCGAGGATCGCCTTCGCCCCCGCCGCCACCACCGTCACCGGCGTCTCGGCGAGCTCGCGCAGATCGGCCGAGACGTCCCACGTCGCCTCCGCCCCCCGATGCACGCCCCCGATGCCGCCCGTGGCGAAGACCTCGATGCCCGCCGCCCGCGCCGCGATCATCGTCGCCGCCACCGTGGTCGCCCCGTCGCCCCCCGTCGCCAACGCCGCCGCGAGATCCGCGCGCGAGAGCTTGGCGACGCCTCCCGCCGCCAGCCGCTCCAGCGCCGCCGCGTCGAGCCCGACCCTGAGCCGCCCGTCCAGCACCGCGATCGTCGCCGGCACGGCGCCGCCCGCGCGCACCACGTCCTCCAGCGCCGCCGCGACCTCCAGGTTCCGCGGCGCCGGCAGGCCGTGCGCCAGGATCGTGCTCTCCAGCGCCACCACCGGCCGCCCCTCGGCCAGCGCGTCCGCCACCGCCTCCGACATCGCCGGCACGTCGTCCAGCCGCATCGCCGTCCCTCCCCTCACGCCGCCCTCCTCGCCGCCCGCGCCGCCGCGATCCCGGCCGAGAGCGCACCCTCCGGCGGCGCCCCCTCCAGCCGCAGGTCGAGATAGGCCGCCGCCAGCGCGTCGCC
This sequence comes from Paracoccaceae bacterium, assembly GCA_035268645.1. GTDB lineage: Bacteria > Pseudomonadota > Alphaproteobacteria > Rhodobacterales > Rhodobacteraceae > Albimonas. The sequence continues at coordinate 3,352 of DATFKM010000347.1, forward strand.
CGCCCCCGTCGCGCCGCGGGGGCCGCCGTCCGCCTCCGGCGTCAGGCCCCAGACGCCCTCCGCCGTGGCCGCCGCCGCCTCGCGCGGGCCGTCCGTCACCGCCGCCTCGGTCGCGCCCGCCGCCCGCAGCGCCGCCGCCGCCGCCCGCGCGTCCGGCAGGTCCCGCCCGACCAGCGCCGCCGCCTCCGCGCGGTTGCAGATCACGAGGTCCGCCCGCGCCGACAGCCCCGCCAGCCGCCCCGCCTTCGCCGCCGAGGCCGGGACCAGCGCCAGCCGCGCCCCCCGCCGCTCCGCCGCCTCGGCGAGGGCGGCGAGCGCCGCCGCCCCGAAATTCCCGTCGAGCGCCCAGGCCGCCGCCCCCGGCGCCGCCGCCGCCGCGGCGCCCGCCGCCGCCGCCGTCACCCCCTCGCAGGCCGCGAGGTCGGCCACCGCCGCCGCCAGCCCCCCGCGCCCGTCCTCGACCGCGAGATAGACGCCCGTCGGC
>DATFKM010000348.1:0-6171 GCA_035268645.1 Paracoccaceae bacterium
ATCAAGTACCAGATGACGGTCGCCCGCATGCCCTTCGCCAAGGAGGTCGAGGAGTTCGCCTTCGCGGACACGCCGATCAACGAGACCCTGGTCCGCGACCTCGCGAAAGGCGCCTTCCTCGAACAGCAGCGCAACCTCGTCCTGATCGGAGGCATGGGGACCGGCAAGACGCATCTCGCCGTCGGCATCGTCCGGGCCTGCATCCGAAGCGGCGCCCGCGGCCGCTTCTTCAACGTCGTCGACTTGGTGGACAAGCTCGACGCCGAGGCCCGCGACGGCCGCCAAGGGCGCACCGCCGACCTCCTCGGCCGCCTCGACTTCGTGGTGCTCGACGAGTTCGGCTACCTGCCCTTCGCGCAGACTGGAGGCCAGCTGCTCTTCCACCTCGTCAGCCGCCTCTACGAGCAGACCTCGGTGATCGTCACCACCAACCTCGCCTTCGGCGAATGGCCGAGCGTGTTCGGCGACGCCAAGATGACCACCGCGCTCCTCGACCGCCTCACCCATCACTGCGAGATCGTCGAGACCGGCAACGACAGCTGGCGCTTCAAGAACCGCGTCTGACCGCCTCTCCTGCAACGGCCGACGATGCAGCCCTGACCGCCCCTCCGCCTACGGCTCCGGGGCGCTCAGGGCTGCATCATGAGAACTTCTCGAAGGGGGTCCCTTTTGCGCGCCGATAGGGGGTCCCGTTTCAACGCCGTTTGACAGGCCGGGGCTCCGGGAGCAAGGGCGCGATCAGCGCCTACTCCCGATCCGTCACATCGCTTGCATAGCTCCCGCTCTCGCGCGCATGGTCGCCGCGGGTGGCCGCCGTCCACGCCATCCGATCCTCCGTCGTCTCTTGCCGGAAACCACGGTGAATCAGGCCGACTGCGGCTGCTCAACACGTCTCAGCGGCTTTTCGGACAGGCTCTCAATGTGTCACGAGATTCAGGCGTTCGAACCGGAGAAACCACTCATCCGTTCAGGGCGTTACGGTTCCTTCAGGAGTCGGATTGTAGGATGGTGCAGCCGCAGGGGGTCGAACTGGGCGCGGGACTTTGTCTTCGTCTTCGGCTGAGCCCGCTCAGCCCGGCTGCGGCGGGAAGGCGGCCTCGCGGGCGCGGACCACCGCCGTGAGCGTGTCGTTGTAGGGCGTCGGCACGCCGAGCTCGCCGCCGAGCACGGGCACCATCCCGTTGATCGCGTCGATCTCCGAGCGCCGCTGCGCGAGGTGGTCGAGCAGCAGCGACGGCCGCGCCGCCGGCATCCGGGCGCCGAACGCGCGGACGTATTCGTCCACGTCCTCGAAGCCGAAGGCGACGCCCTTCGCCCTGCCGACCGCATGGGCCTCCCGCGCCGCGCCACGGGCGACGCGCCAGCGCTCCGGATCCGCCTGCACCTCGCCTATGGTGGAGAGGAAAACGGCGCAGGGGGCGCTGTAGGCCACATTGCAGACGAACTTCTCCCAGACCAGCGTCTCGATGTCCTCGAAGGCGCGCACGTCGAAGCCGGCCTCCCGCCACAGTGCGGCGACCGCTTCGAGCCGCGGGGTGACGCCGCCGCCTGGTTCGCCGAGGCGGATCAGCCGCATCGCGTTGTGATGGGCGTGGCCCGGCCCGCGCAGCGAGGCGCCGAAGCCCTCCGCCACGCCCAGCAGCAGCCGCCCCGGCGGCAGCTCGGCCGCCGCGCGCTCCGCCGCGCCGAGGCCGTTCTGGATCGTCAGCACCACCGAATCGGGGCCGAGCGTCGGAGCGATCGCCCGCGCCGCCGCCGCGACGCCGGAGGCCTTGGTCGCGACGACGTAGAGGTCGCAGGCCCCCGCCTCGGCGACGTCGGTCGCGGCGTGAAGCCCGTGCACCGTGCGGTCGCCGCTCGCGCCCTCGAGGCGCAGCCCGTCGCGGCGGATCGCCTCCACATGCTGCGGCCAGGCGTCCACCGCCCAGACCTCGTGCCCCGCCTCCGCGAACAGGGCGGCGTAGACCGAGCCCATGGCCCCGGTCCCGACTATGGCGATCCTCATCCCTCGGCTCCCCCGATGCTGCGCGCGGCTCCGTTTCTAGGGCCTCGGCGCGGCGGGGTCGACGGCCCGCGCGATCCCGCGGCACGGCGCCCGGGGGGCTTGCCGTCGGCCGCCCGCCGGCGTGTTCTGGCGCCGAGGACGCTTCGAGGAAGGGGGGGCGATGACGGCGATCTCGGTCGGAAGCCTCGGCGGCACCATCGCGACGCGGCGCCAGCCGGGCGGGGGCGCGGCGACGCCCGCCCTCTCGGCCGCCGCGCTGGTGGAGGCGGCGCCGGGCCTCGCGGAGATCGGGCCGGTGCGGGCCGAGACGGTGCGCCAGGTCGCCAGCCCCTCTCTCTCCTTCGAGGACGTGCTCGTCGCGCGCGACTGGGCGCTGCGCGAGGTCGAGGCGGGCGCCGAGGGCGTGGTCCTGACCACCGGCACCGACACGCTGGAGGAGGCCGCCTATCTCCTCGACCTGTTCTGGGAGGTCGAGGCGCCGCTGGTCGTCACCGGCGCGATGCGCACCGCCGACGCGCCGGGGGCCGACGGGCCGGCGAACCTGCTCGGCGCCGCGCGCACCGCCGCGACGGCCGGGAGCCGCGGGCGCGGCGCGCTCGTCGTGTTCAACGACCGCATCCACGCCGCCCGCTGGGTCGCCAAGCGCGACGCCCTCGCGGTCGAGACCTTCGTCTCGCCCGACTTCGGGCCGCTCGGGCGGGTGGTGGAGGGGCGTCCGCTGTTCCTGCACGACGGGCCGCGGCGGCGCACGCTCGGCGCGCCCCGGTCGGCGGCGCATCGGGTGGCGCTCGTCCCCTGCGCCCTCGGCCTCGGGACGGAGGCGCTGGAGGACGCGATCGCCTCGGGCCGCAACGCCGGGATCGTCGTCGCCGGCTACGGCGCCGGCCACGTCTCGGCCGCCGAGGCGCGAGTGATCGGCGCCCACGCCGCCGCGCTTCCGATCGTGGTGGCGAGCCGCACCGGCGCCGGCCGCACCGCCGCCGCGACCTACGGCTTCGAGGGGTCGGAGACAGACCTGATCGCCAAGGGCGCCTGGCTCGCGGGCTGGCTGCCCCCCGCCAAGGCGCGCGTCCTCCTCTGGAGCGTCATCGCGTCCGGCGCGCCGCGGGAGACCTGGCGCGAGCGGTTCGAGGGCGCCGCGGCGCCCTGAACCCCGATCCGGGGCGCGGTGAGGGGCGTAGGCCGCGCGGAAGCCGCCTCACTTCCCCGCGCGGCCGGCCCGGGAAGCGCCGCGCCTTCGCGCCGCCGCTCCGCGCTCGGGCCTGCGAGCCGGCGGCCGGGCGTTCCGCTGACGCGCGCACGCGATGGAGACGGACACGGCTCCGACGGCGGTCGGCCGCCGTGGGAGAAGGCTCGGGCTCCGACCGGCGGCGTGTCAGCCGCCGACCAGCGCCTTCGTCGCCTCGATCCGGAGGGGGATCGAGAGGATGGCCACGGGCGTCCCCAGCCCGGTCGAGGCTCCGAGATGGGCGGAGGGATCGGCTTCGGGCAGCGCCGCCCGGAGCGTCGGCGGTCACGAGACGTCGGAACGCGACCCCGCCATGGTCGCCAGCAGCGCCACGCCGCCTGCCGAGAAGCCGGTCGGGTGATGGGCGGCGAGGCCGAAGGCGAGGCCTGGCACGCTGTGCCGGAAGGGCCCGGCGAGGCCGTGGAGGACATAGACGTGGGCGACCTCGCGAAGCTCGGCCATCCGGCTCAAGGCCTCCATGCCCGTCAGCAGCATAAGAAGCGACAGCAGCGCCCGGAACAGCGGCTCGTGGAAGTTCTCGAACACCGCGCCGGGGCGCGTGAGCATCCCGAGTGCGAGGCCGAGCGGGAGGGCGGAGACGGCCGGGCTGCGCAGCGTGTCGACGAGGATGGCCCGCACGAGATCCCGGTCGGGGCCCGACCGACCGCCGCCCACCGAGAGCGCCGCGGTCCCGCCGCCGGCCCGGGACCGCTCCGGCCGCCCGCCGCTTCGCGCCCGCGCGGGCCAGCACGATCGCGGTCGCGAGCGCGGCGAAGTCCGTGAAGGGACTGAGGGCGCCGATGAAGCCTTCGCAGGCGACGCCCTGGCCGTCGAGGGCCGCCATGCCGGCCGCGACGGTCGCGGCCGCGGCGCCGCGGCGAGCGTCCTCAGCCCTTCTCGAGGAGCTCGGCGCCGGCGTCGGCCACCACCACCTCGGTCGACCAGGCGCCGCAGAGCCGGGCGAGGGCCGGTGGCAGCGGCCTGTCGGTGTAGAACCCGTCGAGATCGCGCAGCGAGGCGATGCGCACCGGCGCGCTGCGCTGAAGCTTGGTGTGGTCCGCGACCAGCAGCGTGCGCCGGGCCTGGCCGATGATGGTCTGACTGACGCCGACCTCTTCGGGATCGAAGTCCAGCAGGTCGCCGTCCTCGTCGAGGGCGGAGCAGCCGATCACCGCGACGTCGACCTTGAACCGCTCGATGACCCGCATGGTCATCGCGCCGGTCAGCCCGCCGTCGGCGCGCCGCAGGGTTCCGCCGGCCAGCACGATCTCGCAGGTGGGGTTGTCGACGAGAATGTTGGCCACGTTGATGTTGTTGGTGACGACCATAAGGTTGCGATGCTCGAGGAGCGCGCGGGCCACCGCCTCGGTGCTGGTGCCGATGTTCAGGAACAGCGACGCCGCCTCGGGGATCGCCGCGGCGCAGCGGGCGGCGATGGCGGCCTTGGCCGCGCCGTTGAGCGAGCGTCGATGCTCGTAGCCGATGTTGCTGACGGTCGAGGGCAGGACGGCGCCGCCATGCACCCGTTCGAGCCGGCCCTCGTCTGCCAGCTCGCCCAGGTCGCGGCGGATGGTCTGCTGGGTGACGCGGAAGCGCTCGGCCAGCGCGTCCACGAGGACCTTCCCCTCGCGGCGGGCGATTTCGAGGATCTCGTGCTGGCGGAGGGACACCGCATGACCTCCCTGCGAACGCGCCTGACCTGCGCGGATCTGCGGGCGCCGGCGCAGGGCGCGGCCTCCGAGGTCCGCCGGACGGGCTCCCCGACGTCCGGGCGCGCATTCAGCCCGGAGCGATCGGGACATGCAAGCGTGAAACGCGCATTTTCGAACATTTCAATTGACAAGCCGCGCATCGAAGGGTTTCGTCCATGAGCGCATCGGGAGGACGCGATGAACGGGTCGGCGCACGCCGAGGACATGACGGACCTGCTCGTCGTCGGCGGCGGGGTGAACGGCTGCGGGATCGCGCGCGACGCCGCGGGCCGCGGCCTGTCGGTCACGCTGGCCGAGATGAAGGATCTCGGCTGGGCCACCTCGTCGTCCTCGACGAAGCTCTTCCATGGCGGGCTGCGCTACCTGGAGTTCTTCGAATTCCGGCTGGTGCGCGAGGCGCTGGAGGAGCGCGAGACGCTCCTGCGCGCCATGCCGCACATATCCTGGCCGCTGCGCTTCGTGCTGCCGCTGCACGAGGGCATGCGTTTCGACAGCGAGACGCCGGCCTCGCGCCTGCTGTCGCGACTGATGCCGTGGATGAAGGGGCGCCGCCCGTCGTGGATGATCCGCCTCGGCCTGTTTCTCTACGACCACATGGGCGGGCGGAGGATCCTCCCCGCCACGCGCTCGGTCGACCTCCGGACCGATCCCGCGGGCGCGCCTCTGAAGCCGGAGCTGACGAAGGCCTACGAGTATTCCGACTGCTGGGTGGAGGATTCGCGGCTCGTCGCGCTCAACGCCCGCGACGCCGCGGCGCGGGGCGCCGAGATCCTGACCCGGACGCGCGTGGTGTCGGCCGAGCGGGAGGACGGCGGCTGGACCGTCACGCTCGATGACGCGGAGACCGGCGTCCGCTTCACGCGCCGCGCCCGCATGGTCGTCAACGCCGCCGGGCCATGGGTGGCCGAGGTGCTGCGCGGCGCGCTGCACTCCGACTCGCCCGCGGGCGTGCGGCTCGTGCGCGGCAGCCACGTCGTCACGCGCCGGCTGTTCGACCACGACCGCTGCTACTTCTTCCAAGGGTCGGACGGACGGATCATCTTCGCGATCCCCTACGAGACCGACTTCACCTTGATCGGCACCACCGACGCCGAACACGCCGACCCCGCCGAGCCTCCGGTCTGCACCGAGGCCGAACGCGACTATCTGCTCGACTTCGCCTCGCGCTGGTTCGCGCGGCCGGTGACGCCCGAGGACGTGGTGTGGACCTATTCGGGCGTGCGCCC
>DATFKM010000349.1:0-4614 GCA_035268645.1 Paracoccaceae bacterium
CAAGGTCCGCGCCCACTACCGCAGCTTCCTCGAGGCCGGCTCCGACGTCGTGCTGACGAACACCTTCGGCGGCGCCGCCAACCGCCTGAAGCTGCACGGCCTCGAGTCCCGCGTGCGCGAGATCAACGCCGCCGCCGCCCGGCTCCTCCGCGAGGAGATCGCCGCCAGCGGCCGCGACGCCCTCTGCGCCGGTGACGTCGGCCCGACCGGCGACCTCCTGCAGCCCGTCGGCCCCCTCTCCCACGCCGACGCCGTCGCGGCCTTCGCCGAGCAGATGGAGGGCCTCGCCGAAGGCGGCGCCGACCTGATCTGGATCGAGACGCTGAGCTCGGAGGAGGAGCTCGCCGCAGCGCTCGAGGCCGCCGCCGGCACGGGCCTGCCCGTCGTCGCGACGCTCAGCTTCGACACCAACGGACGCACCATGATGGGCGTCACGCCGACTCGCCTCGCGGAGATCGTCCACGCCTCGGCGCATCCGCCCGCCGCCTGGGGCGGCAACTGCGGGACCGGGGCGCCCGACCTCCTGATCGGCCTTCTCTCGGCCGGGGCCGCGATCCGCGCCGAAGACGTGCTCGTCGCCAAGGCCAACTGCGGCATCCCCGAATGGGCCGGGGGAGAGATCCGCTATTCCGGGACCGAAGCGCTGATGGCCGACTACGCCGTACTCGCCCGCGACCTCGGCGCACGGATCGTCGGCGGCTGCTGCGGCACGCGGCCCGCACACGTCGCCGCGATGCGCCGCGCGCTGGAGACGACGCCGCCCGGCGCGCGCCCGACGGCCGAGGAGATCGTCGCCCGCCTCGGTCCCTGCACGGGGAGCACGGAAGACCTGCTCGCCGCGCCCGCCGCAGGGCCGAGCCCCCGCCCCCGTCGCCGCCGCGGCGCCGCCTGAGCGCGCCCCCCCGGCGGAGCGCTCCCGCCCCGCCGGCGTCTCCCTTGCGGGAGACGCCGCGAGGTTGGGCCGGGCGGCGCGGCGGGGGCCTCTGCGAGGCCCGTCACCGCGCCGCGGGCGCTCCGCCGGCGGGACCGCACGCTCGGCCGGCCGCGCCGCGCCCGGTCGCATCCGAAAAGGGGCGGGCGCAGGCTGGCGGGCGGGCCGACGCCGCCGAAGGCGGCGTTCGGGGCGTCCGACGGCCCGCCCGCCCGAAACGGGGCGGCGAGGGCCGTCCCCCGGCCGCCCCGCCGCGCATGCCGGAAAGGTCTTCCGCGTCTCAGTCCGACACGCGGAACCCGACGCGCACCACCACCTGGTAGTGCGCCACCCCCCCCTCCTCGACATGCCCGCGGATCGAATCGACGTCGAACCACTCGACATGATCGAGGCTCGCCGAAGCCGAGCGGATCGCCCCGTCGATCGCGTCCGAGACGCTCTCCTTCGAGGTCCCCACCAGTTCCACGAGCTTGTAGGTGCGGTCGGCCATGTCGGTCCTCCTTCCGAAAACAAAAAGGTCCCGCCAGCAACGCCCGCCCGCGGCGCCGGGTTCCGGTCAGGCCGCGAACCCCCGGCCGCGCAGCAGCGCCGCCGGGTCCGGCGCCCGCCCGCGGAACGCCAGCCACAGATCCTCCGCCGGCCGGCTCCCGCCGGCCGCCAGCAGCTCGGCCAGACGCGCCGAAGGCCCCGGCGCGAAGGCTCCGCCCGCCTCCTCGAACGCGGCGAAGGCGTCGGCCTCCATCACCTCGGCCCAGAGGTAGCCGTAGTAGCCCGCGGCGTAGCCCTCCCCGGCGAAGACGTGCAGGAAATGCGCCGCCCCGTGGCGCGGCGGCACGTCCTCCGGCGCGCCGAGCCGCGCCAGCACCTCGGCCTCGAAGGCCGCCGGATCGCCCGGCGCCGGCCCCGCATGCATCTCCAGATCGACGAAGGCGCTCTCGAGATACTCCACCGTCCGGAACCCCGCCCCGAAGGCCTCCGCGGCCTTCAGCCGCGCCACCGTCTCGGGCGGGATCGGCTCTCCGGTGCGCCAGTGGCGGGCGTGGGCCGCCAGAATCTCCGCCTCGTCCAGCCAGCGCTCGAAAAGCTGGCTCGGCAGCTCCACGAAGTCCCGCGCCACGCCGGTCCCCGCGACGCTCGGAAAGGTCACGTCGCTCATCAGGCCGTGCAGCGCGTGCCCGAATTCGTGGAACAGGGTCCGCGCGTCGTCCCGGCTCAAAAGCGCCGGCGCGCCCTCGGCGAAGTTGGCGACGTTCAGGACCACCGGCCGCACCTCGCCGTCCAGCCGCTCCTGCGCCACCAGCTGGCTCATCCAGGCGCCCGAACGCTTCGAGCTCCGCGCGAACCAGTCCCCGACGAAGAGCCCGAGCACGCGACCGTCGCGCCGGACCTCGAAGGCCCGCGCCGAGGGGTGGTGCAGCGTCGCCTCCACCTCCCGGAAGGCGAGGCCGAAGAGCCGCCCCGCCACCGCGAAGGCCGCGCCGAGCACGCCCTCGAGGCTCAGATACGGCCGCACGTCCGCGTCGCTCACCGCATGGTCGCGGGCCCGCGCCGCCTCGGCCCAGCGACGCCTGTCCCAGGGCGCGACCTCGGCGCCCTCGCCCGCCTCGCGCGCCAGCTCCGAGAGGCGCGCCGTCTCCCGCGCCGCCCGCGCCCTCGCCGGCGCCCAGACCCGCTCGAGCAACGCCCGCACCGCCTCGGGCGTGCGCGCCATCTCCGGCGCCAGCCGGAACGCCGCGAAGCTGGGGAAGCCGAGCAGCGCCGCGCGCTCCGCCCGCAGCGCCAGGATCTCCGCCATCGCCGGGCGGTTGTCCGCGTCGCCCTCCGTCCCGCGGGAGACCCAGGCCCGCCACGCCCGCTCGCGCAGCGTCCGGTCCGGGCAGGCGGCGAGGAACGGCTCCACCGAGGCGCGCGCCAGGGTCACGCACGGCCCGACGCCCCGCGCCGCGCCGGCCGCCCGCGCGGCGTCGGCGAGCGCCTCCGGCAGCGCCGCGAGCTCGTCCTCGCTCAGCGGCAGCGCCCAGTCCGACTCGGCCGCCAGAACCGCCTGCCCGAAGCCGGTCTGCAGCTCCGAAAGCCGCGCCATGATCTCCGCCAGACGGGCGCGGTCCGGGGCCGCGAGGCCGGCCCCCGACCGCTCGAAGCGCTCGCGGGTGCGGCGCAGCACCTCGCGCCGCTCCGCGTCGAGCCCGTCGTCCGCGACCGCCGCCACCCGCGCGGCGAGCGCCGGGTCCATCCAGATCGCGCTGGCGTGGCGCGCCAGCGCCGGCGCGACCTCCCGCTCCACCGCGCGCAGATCGTCGTCCGAGGCGCAGCCCGCCAGCGTGAAGAAGGCCGAGGCCGTGCGCCGCAGCCCTCGGCCGGAGCGCTCCAGCGCCGCGACGACGTTCGCGAAATCGGCGGGCCGCGGATCGTCGCGCACCGCCGCGACCTCCTCCAGATGCGCCGTCATCGAGCGCCGGAACGCCGCGCGGAACCGGTCCGCCGCGCCGTCGCCGGTCAGCGCCGCCCAGTCCGGCAGGCCCCACGGCCCGTCCCAAGGGGCGTCCGGCGCCCCCGCCCCGCCCGCATCCGTCCCCGCCATCGCCCGGTCTCCCCGCCATGATCCGTCGCGATGGAGATGGCGCCCGCCCGCCGCGACGTCCATGCCGGAGGCCCGCGCCCGAGGCTTGCCGAATCCTCCCGCCCCGGCGACCCTCGACGCACCCACGCGAGCCCGATCATGCCCGACGCCCCCGCCCTCGACCTGCGCACCCTCGGCGCCGCCTTCGTCCGCGGCCCGGACGGCGCCGTCGTGCAGGGCCTCGGCGCCAAGAGCCTCGGCGCCCTCGTCTACCTCGCGCTCTCGCCCGGCGGCGCGGCCCCCCGCGACGTGCTGGTCGACCTGCTCTGGGGCCGGGGCGCGCCAGAACAGGGCCGCGCCTCGCTCCGCCAGGAGCTCCGGCGCATGAAGAAGGCCCTCGGGCCGCTCTTCGAGGCCGCGGTCGAGACTCCCGGCGGGCAGATCGCGCTCCGCCCCGGCGCCGTGCGCTGCGACGCGCTGGAGCTGGAGCGCGCCTGCGAGGCGCGCGACACCGCCGGCCTCGCCGCCCTGCTCGAGCTCTGCGGCGGCGCCTTCCTCGCGCCCCTCTCGGTGCCCGAGACCGCCTTCCAGGACTGGCAGGCCGAACGCAACAGCCGGGCCGAATCGCTCGCCACCGAGGGGCTGCTTCGCCTGATGCTCCTCGACGAGAGCGCCGGGCGCCTCGACCGCGCCGCCGCCGCCGCCCGCGCCCTGCTCGCGCTCGATCCGCTGCAGGAGGACGTGCACGCCGCCCTCGTGCGCCTGCACGTCGCCGCCGGCCGTCCGGCCCTCGCCCGACGCCAGATCGAGAGCGCACGCACCCTCTTCATGGCCGAACTCGGCGAGCCGCCGGAGACCGATCTCGAGGCGCTGCTCCCCGCCGCGCCCGCGGGCGATCCGGCGCCCGCCGCCCGCGGCGCCCTCCCCCGTCCCTCGCCCGAGCCGGCCCGCCCCGCCGAGGCGCCGGACCGCCCCCTCGTCGCCCTGATCGCCGATCCCGACCCGGCTCACGCCCCCTCGTCCGAGGCGCTGCGCACCCTCGCCTCGGACGCCCTCGCCCGCCTCGCCGCCCTCTCCGGCCTCCGCGCGCTCGACGCCGCCCACCTCGCCCCCGCGGCCCCCG
>DATFKM010000350.1:0-4514 GCA_035268645.1 Paracoccaceae bacterium
GCCGGAGCGGCCGGCCGAGCCGGCCGAGCCCGCGCGGGGCGAGATCGGCTTCGAGGGCGTCGCCTTCCGCTATCCGGCGCGCCCGGAGACGCCGGCGCTCGACGGCGTCTCGTTCCGCGTGGCGCCAGGGGAGACGGTGGCGCTGGTCGGCCCCTCGGGCGCGGGCAAGTCGACGGTGTTCCAGCTGCTGCTGCGCTTCTACGATCCGGATGCCGGGAGCGTCCGCCTCGACGGCGTCGACGTCTCGGAGCTGGACCCCGAAGCGCTGCGCAGGCGCTTCGCCCTGGTGGCGCAGGACCCGGCGATCTTCGCGGACACGGTGGCCGCCAACATCCGCTTCGGGCGGCCCGAGGCGGGCGACGCCGAGGTCGAGGCGGCGGCGCGCGCGGCCGCGGCGCACGAGTTCGTCGCGGAACTGCCGAAGGGCTACGACACCTATGTCGGCGAGCGGGGGGTGATGCTCTCGGGCGGGCAGAAGCAGCGCCTCGCCATCGCTCGGGCGATCCTGCGCGACGCGCCGGTGCTGCTGCTGGACGAGGCGACCAGCGCGCTCGACGCCGAGAGCGAGCGGTTGGTGCAGGAGGCGGTGGCGCGGCTCTCGGAGGAGCGCACCACGCTGGTGATCGCGCATCGCCTCGCCACGGTGAAGAAGGCGGACCGGATCCTGGTGCTGGAGCGCGGGCGCATCGTCGCCGAAGGGCGGCACGAGGATCTGGTGGCCGCCGGCGGGCTCTACGCCCGGCTGGCGCGGCTGCAGTTCACGGACGGTTGACCGGGCGGGGCCGTCGGCGGGGTTGCCCGCCCGCGGGCCTCGGGCCGTCGACGATGCCGCCGAGGGCGGCGCAGGGGAGGACGACATGGCCGGCACGCGGGAGCGCTACGCCTCGATCGAGGACAAGCTGCGCATGGAGCGCACGCCCCTGGAGGAGCGCTGGGAGGCGCGCACGATCCACGAGGCGCTGACGGCGACGGCGGGGCGCCATCCGGGCCGCCCGGCGCTGAGCTTCCAGATCCGCTCGGGCCCGCGCGATGCGGCGGAGACGCTGACCTGGTCGGAGCTGCGCCACGACGTGGCGCGGGCGGCCAACCTCTTCCGGCGGCTCGGCGTCGGCGAGGGCGACGTGGTCGCCTATCTCCTGCCCAACTGCAACGAGACGGCGATCACGCTGCTCGCCGGGGCCACGGCGGGGATCGTCAACCCGATCAACCCGCTGCTGGAGCCCGAGCAGATCGGCGCGCTGCTGCGCGAGACCAAGGCGAAGGTGCTGGTGACGCTGGCGCCGTTCCCGAAGTCGGACGTGGCGGAGAAGGCGGCGAAGGCGGCCGCGCTGGCGCCGGAGGTCGAGACGGTGCTCGAGGTCGATCTCAGGCGCTATCTGTCGCCGCCGCTCTCGTGGATCGTGCCCCTGATCCGGCCGAAGCGCACCGGCGGCCACCACGCCGAGGTGCTCGACTTCCGCGACGAGCTCTCGCGCGAGGACGACGCCCTCGGCTTCGTGGAGGATCGCGCCGAGGACCGGATCGGCGCCTTCTTCCACACCGGCGGCACCACGGGGATGCCGAAGCTGGCGCAGCACGAGCACCGGGGGATGCTCTACAACGGCTGGATCTCGGACCATCTGCTGCTGGGGCCGGAGGACGTGCTGCTCTGCCCGCTGCCGCTGTTCCACGTCTTCGCCGCCTATCCGGTGCTGGCGAGCTGCGTGATGTCGGGCGCGCATCTGGTGCTGCCGACGCCGCAGGGCTACCGGGGCGAGGGGGTCTTCGACAACTTCTGGAAGCTGGTGGAGCGTTGGCGGGCGAGCTTCATCGTCACGGTGCCGACCGCGGCCTCGGCGTTGATGCAGCGCAAGGTCGATGCGGACGTGAGCTCGCTGAAGCTGGCGTTCTGCGGCTCGGCGCCCTTGCCGCAGGAGCTCTTCAAGCGCTTCGAGGCGGCGACGGGCGTGAAGATCCTCGAGGGCTACGGGATGACCGAGGCGACCTGCCTCGTCTCCTGCAACCCGGTGGACGGGGAGCGCAAGATCGGCTCCGTCGGTCTGCCGTTCCCCTACACCGACGTGAAGATCCTGCATTGCGACGACGTCGGCAACGTCACGAAGGAATGCGGCGTCGACGAGATCGGGGAGATCTGCGTCGCCAATCCGGGCGTGCGGCTCTCGGACACCTACACCGATCCGGAGCGCAACGTGGCGCTCTACGCCGACGGCAAGCGGCTTCGCACCGGCGATCTCGGGCGGATCGACGCGGACGGCTATCTCTGGATCACGGGGCGCGCCAAGGACCTGATCATCCGCGGCGGGCACAACATCGACCCCGCGGTGATCGAGGAGGCGCTGATGGCGCATCCCGACGTCGCCTTCGTCGGCGCGATCGGCCAGCCGGACGCCAGGACCGGCGAGCTGCCCTGCGCCTATGTCGAACTGGTCGAGGGCGCGAGCGCGGACGGCGAGGCCCTGCGCGAATGGGCCGAGGAGAGGGTCAGCGAGCGCGCCGCGCATCCGAAATACGTCGAGGTGCTGGACGAGCTGCCCAAGACCGCCGTCGGCAAGGTGTTCAAGCCCGATCTGCGCAAGCGCGCCATCGCGCGGGTCTACGGCGAGGCGCTGGAGGCGGCGGGGATCGAGGCGGAGATCGAGGTCGTGGAGGACCGCAAGCTCGGCCTCCTCGCGCGGCTGACGCCGAAGGGCTCGCCGCTGGAGGAGGATCGGGTGCGGGAGGTGCTGGGCGCCTATCCGCGGCCCTTCGAGATCCGGGGGCGGACGGCGGCCTGAGCGCGGCGTCAGAGCGCGTCGCGCGCCTTGGCGAGCAGCATGGCGGCGACGAGGCCCGGCCGGCGCAGGCGCCGCCCGCCGGGCAGCGGCGGCGCCGGCAGGCGGGCCATGGCGTCGAGGCGCCGGCGGTCCCCGGCCAGCGCCTCCGACAGGATCTCCCCCGCCATGGTGGCGAGCGCGACGCCGGAGCCGGACCAGCCGAGCGCGGCGAAGACGCCCGGCCGCAGTTCGCCCCAGACCGGCAGACGCGTGCGGGTGATGGCGAGCGTGCCGCCCCAGGCATGGGTGACGGCGACGTCCGCGAGGTCCGGGTGGAGCTTCAGCATGCGGGCGCGGACGAAGGATTTCAGGTCCTTCGGGAAGCGCCAGCCGTAGCTCTCGCCGCCGCCGAAGAGCAGGCGGCGGTCCTCCGAGAGGCGCCAGTAGTTCACCACGAAGCGGGAATCGGCGACGGCGACGTCGTCGCGGAGGACGGCGCGGGCGCGGGCCTCGGGCAGGGGTTCGGTCGCGAGCATGAAGTTGTTGATGGGCAGGATCCGGGCCGCGGCCTCGGGCAGCAGGTCCCCGAGATAGCCGTTGGCGGCGACGATCACCTGCCGGGCGCGCACCCGACCCGTGGGAGTCGAGACGGTCGTGCCCTCGAGGGCGGTCGCCTCGGTGCGCTCGTGGATGCGCGCGCCGGCGGCCTCGGCGAGGCGCGCGAGGCCGCGGGCGTAGTTCAGCGGGTGGAGATGGCCGCCGGAAGGCTTCTCGAGCCCGCCGGAGAGGCCGCGGGCGCCGATGCGCTCGGCGATCTCCTCCGGGGAGAGATAGCGGAAATCGGCGCCGTGGCGCGCCGCCATGCGCTCGGCGTAGGCGCGGGTCGGCGCGTCGTAGCGGGCGCGGTGGTTGGCGTAGATCAGCCCGTCCTTCAGGGCGCAGTCGATGCCGCGTTCGCGCACGAGGCGCTTGACCTTGGCGGCGGCGTCGCGGCCGACCTCCCAGGCGAGGCGGGCGGTGGCGGGGTCGGTCATGGTCTCGAGTTCCGGCTGCTCGACCCGCTGGCCGACGCCGATCTGTCCGCCGTTGCGCCCCGAGGCGCCCCAGCCGACGCGTTGGGCCTCGAGCAGGATCACGTCGACGCCGCGCTCGGCGAGGTGGAGGGCCGCGGAGAGGCCGCAGAAGCCGGCGCCGACGATGCAGACGTCGGCCTCGGCGTCGCCGTCCAGCGGCGGTCGATCCGGCGCGGGGCGGGCGCTGGCGACGTACCAGCTGTCCGGCCAGGCGCCGGGGGGTTCGTTGGCGTAGAGCAGGCTGCGGGGCATGGCGGTCCCTCGCGGGCGGGCGCGTTGCCTCCGCCTACGCCCGCGCCGCGGCCCGGGCAAGGGCCGCGGCGGCCGCGGCCGGGCGGGAGGCGCGCAAGCGCCGACGCGGGCCGACGGGGCTCGATGCCCCCGAGGCCCGCACGCCCGCCGAAGGGCTCAGACGTTGAGCAGGAGGTGCTCGCGCTCCCAGGGCGAGATCACGGTCATGAACTGGTCGTACTCGAAGCGCTTGAGGGTGGCGTAGATGCCGACGAACTCCGTGCCGATGAGCTCGATCAGGCTCGGGCTGGCCTCGAGCAGGGTCACCGCGTCGAGGAGGGAATAGGGCAGGTCTCGGTCGCGGTGATAGGCGCCGCCGGTGACGGGGGGGCGCGGCGTCTCGCCTTCGGTCATGCCGAGCCAGCCGGCCGCCAGGCTGGCGGCGACGGCGAGATAG
>DATFKM010000351.1:0-9222 GCA_035268645.1 Paracoccaceae bacterium
GCTTCTACGGCCCTTCGCCGATGCGGGTCGGGATCGAACAGTCGCGCAACGTGATGACGGTGCGCCTGGCGCAGGCGCTCGGCATGGAGCGGGTGGCGGAGTACGCCGAGCGCTTCGGCGTCTACGAGGACATGCCGCCGCATCTGAGCTACGCCCTCGGCGCCGGCGAGACGACGCTTTTCAAGATGGTCACGGCCTACTCGATGTTCGCCAACGGGGGGCTCAGGGTGGAGCCCACGCTGATCGACCGGGTGCAGGACCGGAGAGGCGAGACGCTCTACCGTCATGACGCGCGGATCTGCGAGGGCTGCACGGGCGAGGCGGCGGCGCCGGATGCGACGCCCTGGCCGCAGCCGGCGTTCCGGCGGATCATGGATCCGGTGACGGCCTATCAGCTCACCGACATGATGCAGGGCGTTGTCCGGCGCGGAACGGCGACGCGGCTTCAGTCGCTGGGCTTTCCGGTGGCGGGCAAGACCGGCACGACGAACGAGTCGAAGGACGCATGGTTCGTGGGCTTCACCCCGACCATGGCGGCGGGCTGCTGGGTGGGCCACGACACCCCGACGCCGATGGGCCGCGGCGCCTATGGCGGAACGCTGTGCGCGCCGGTCTTCGAGGCCTTCATGCGCGAGGCGATGAAGGACCGGCCGACGCCGGACTTCGCGCCGCCGGGACGGGTTCAGATCGTGAAGGTGGACCGCGGCTCCGGCCGGCGCCTTCCCGACGACGCCTCGGGCGCGGACGTGGCCGTGGAGGCGTTCCGGCCGGGCGAGGCGCCGGAGGTCGGGCGTACCTCGGGCGGCGAGGTGATCGGCGGCGCGTTGGCCATGGGCGGGGGCGATCTTCCGATGAGGCTGGAGGACGAGCCGCGCGAGGCTGGATCGCCGCCCCCGGCGGACGACGGCGACGCGGACGACGGGGCGCCGCGGCCGTCCCCGCCCTCGGGCGGCTTCTCCTCCCGCGGGCTCTACTGAGCGGGCCGGCCCCCTCGCTTGCAGCGTCGCGGCGGGGCGATTAAGTCGGCCCTTCGACGGGGCTGCGCCCGCCCCGCCCCCAGCCGAGACGGAAAGCCCCCACATGCGCGCCGAAACCCAGTCCCTCGTCGCCGAGATCGAACGCTCGCTGGAGCTGCTCCGCCGACGCGTCGGATGGGAGACGGCGGAGCACCGGCTGGAGGAGTTCAACGCGCGGGTCGAGGATCCGGACCTCTGGAACGATCCCGCCGCCGCGCAGAAGCTGATGCGCGAGCGCCAGCAGCTCGCCGACGCCGTGGAGGTCTGCCGCGGCATGGCCCAGGAGCTCGCCGATCAGGTCGAGCTGATCGAGATGGGCGAGGCCGAGGGCGACGGGGAGGTCGTGGCCGAGGCGGAGGCCGCGCTCGCCGCGCTGAAGGGCCGGGCCGAGCAGAAGGAGGTGGAGGCGCTGCTGGACGGCGAGGCCGACGGCAACGACAGCTTCCTCGAGATCAACGCCGGCGCCGGGGGCACCGAGAGCTGCGACTGGGCGCAGATGCTGGCGCGGATGTACGTCCGCTGGGCCGAGGCGCACGGCTACAAGGTGGAGCTTCAGTCCGAGAGCGCGGGCGAGGAGGCGGGCATCAAGTCCGCCACCTACAAGGTGATCGGCCCCAACGCCTATGGCTGGCTGAAGTCCGAGAGCGGCGTGCACCGGCTTGTCCGCATCTCGCCCTTCGACAACCAGGCGCGGCGCCAGACCAGCTTCGCGAGCGTCTGGGTCTATCCGGTGGTCGACGACACCATCGAGATCGAGGTTCAGCCGAACGAGATCCGAGTGGACACCTATCGCTCATCCGGCGCCGGCGGGCAGCACGTCAACACGACGGATTCGGCGGTGCGGATCACCCACGTCCCGACCGGGATCGTGGTCACGAGTTCGGAGAAGTCTCAGCACCAGAACCGGGCCAACGCGATGGCGGCGCTGAAGTCGCGGCTCTACGAGATGGAGCTTCGCAAGCGCAACGAGGCGATCCAGGAGCTGCATGACGCCAAGGGCGAGATCGGCTGGGGCAACCAGATCCGCTCCTACGTCCTGCAGCCCTACCAGATGGTGAAGGATCTGCGGACCTCGGTGGAGACCTCCGACACCCAGAAGGTGCTGGACGGCGATCTGGATCGCTTCATGGCGGCGGCGCTGGCCATGGACATGACCGGCAAGAGCCGGGCGGAGGCGGCGGCCGAGGAGTGAGCGCCGCCGGCTTGCGGCGCGATCGACGGCGGCGGGCGCTCCGCCTCCGTGACGGCGGGGTCTTCAGCGAAGGACCTGGAGTTCCACTCGGCGCTGCTCGGGGCTGGTCGGGGCGAGTGCGGGCAGCGGCTGCGTCTCGCCGAGGCCGACGGGCAGGAGGCGGCCCTCCATGAGACCGCAGCGGGCTTTCAGGAGCGCTGCGACGGATTCGGCGCGGCGGCGCGACAGACGCTCGTTGTAGTCGGCGGGGCCGCTCGCGTCGGTGTGCCCGACGACGGCGAAGCGCCGGCCGGCCTGCTCGCGCAGGACGCGGCAGATGGGGTCGAGCGCGCCGGGCGCGTGCCGCACCTCGGCGCTGCCGGCGGCGAAGCCGACCTCGAGCATGACGTGCTGGCCCGGCGCGACGTCGCCGAGGATCTCATGCGCCGGGGGGGGCGGCGCGGGCGAAAGTCCGGCGGCCTCGCGGTCGACCTCGGCGCCGCGCAGCCGGGCGCCGTCGATCGAGATCGTGCGTCTCTCCCCCGCCTCGGCGTTCGCCAGCGCGTCGAGCTGGCGGCGGATGGCGTCCTCGATGCCGTCCTGGTTCGCGAGGTGCGCACCCATGGGGCAGGCGGGACCGGGACAGTCGAGCCCGAGCTCCTGCGCCGCGGCGCCGCCGGGGGCGGCAGCCGCGGCCAGGACGGCGGCCGCGGCGACGCGGCGCAGGCTCCGCGCGGTCACAGCTCTCGTTTCAGGCATCGGACGATCCTTTCCTCTCGGCGCCGCCAGTCCTCGAGCGGCGGAAGCTCATCGAGGCGCTTCGACGCTTGGCTCTCGTCCCAGTCCATGAACTCGTCGAGTTCGTGCCAAGCCTTCTCCGAGAAGTAGAACCGGCAACGGCAGAGCGAGGCGACGAGCGCGTCGCGGGTCTCGTTGCGCTGCAGCACGAAGCTCGACTTGAGCTCGCGCTCCTCCGCCGAGAGGCTGCGGCTGCGCTCGAGCCGCGCGATGGCGCGCAGGCGTCGCCACGCTGCGATGTAGTGCTGGAAGCCCTCGGCGATGGTCTCGGCGAGCTCGCCGCGGCGGCGGTGCCGCTGGCGCGTCCGCTCGAACCCGGCCTGCAGCATGGGAAACAGGAGGTAAGTCAACGCTCCGCCGATCACGACCGTGACGGCGGGCGGCGCGACGTGACGCACCAAGAGCTGGACGATCGATCCGTCGGCGGTCATGCGCAGGATCCCCACGACGCTTCGCCAGCCAAAACAATAACCAAGCTGGAAGGCTTGCGCCAGTGACGCGGCGCGCGACGCGTCGGGTGCGGCGGCCGAGGACGGCTCATGGCCTGGGTGCGGCGGGCGTGTTCCGGGGCCGGGGTCGCCGGGGGATCGAAGGGACGCGCGGCGTCGAGACCGCCGCGCGCGCCGGCGTCACTCGCCGGCGTCGCGGTCCTTGTCCGCCGGTTTCGCGGACTGCGAGACGGGTTGGCTGGTCGACGATCGCGTCGCCGAGGCCGCCTCCGGCTTCGCCCCGTCGCCGAGCGGATCGTCCGAGCGCTGCACGGAGCCCTCGAAATGCGCCCCGCTCTCTATCGCGATGGTCTTGTGGATGATGTCGCCCTCGACCCGCGCCGAGGAGGTCAGGCGCACCTTGATGCCGCGAACCCTGCCGACGACGCGGCCGTTGACCACGACGTCGTCGGCCACGATCTCCCCGCGGATCGTCGCGCTCTCGCCGACGGTCAGCAGATGGGCGCGGATATCGCCTTCCACCGCGCCCTCGACCTGCACGTCGCCGGTGGTCGAGATGTTTCCGGTGATCGTCAGGTCGTGGCTCAACGTCGAGGGCGGCGACTTGGGCTTCGACTGCGGCGGGGCCGAGCCGGAGGAGGCCGCCGGCGTGGTCGCCTGCGCCGGGCTGCGGGGCGCCGAATCGTCCGACTTGACGTCGATCGGATCGTTGATCTTCGACTTAGAGAACATTGCGGGCGGCCTCGATGTACTTCAAGGGGTTGACCGGTCGCCCGTTGACGCGGACCTCGTAGTGGAGATGCACGCCGGTCACGCGCCCGGTTCTTCCCATATCTCCGATACGATCGCCCTGCGCAACCCGATCGCCGACCGCGACGCGGGCCTTGTCGAGATGCGAGTACACCGTCTCGAAGCCGAAGGCGTGGCGGATCTTGATCACCCGGCCGTAGCCGGACTGCCAGCCCGCGAACGCGACCACGCCGTCGGCGGTGGCGTGGATCGGCGTGCCGCGTCGGGCGGCGAAATCTGCGCCGGTGTGCATGCGCATCACGCCGCGGATCGGATCGCGGCGGGCGCCGAAGCCGGAGGTGAAGCGGTGGGCGACGCGCACAGGTCTCGCCATCGGCAGCTTCGAGGCGGCCACGCGAAGCAGGCTGGCGCGTTCCAGTCCGCCGAGCAGGGCCGCGACGCGGGCGTTGTCCGAGGCGGCGAGCTGCAGCCTCTCGGCGCCTTCGAGCGGGAGGAACGGGCCGCCTTCGCCGGCATAGGATCCGCGCAGGTCCTCCACGACGGCGTCGGGATCGAGACCGGCGTCGGAGATCGCGCGCTCGAGCCCGCCGAGACCGGCGTCGACCGCGTCTTCGAGCCGATCGTAGAGGCGCGCGCGCGCCTCCGCCTCCCGCGTGGCGCGGGCGAGCAGGGTCTCGAGCTCGAGCTCGACCTCGCCTCGGCGCAGTTCGGCGGTTTCGCGGGCCGCTGCGGTCTCCTCGAGGGCCTCCGTGACGGCGGCGATGGTCTCGGACCAGTCCGCCTCGGCTCCGGCCACCGCGGCGGCGCGTCGCTCGGCCTCGGCGAGATCGGCCGCGAGGGAGGCGCGGCGAAGCTCGGCCGCGTCCCGCGCCTCGACGGCGTCGCGAAGGCGGGCCCGGAGGGAGTCGAGTGCCAGCCCGAGCTCGGCCTCGGTGTCCGCGGCTTCGATCAGGCGGGCTTGCCGCTCGCCGAGCTCGCGCGACAGGGTCGCCAGGCGGGAACGGGCGTCCCCCGCCTCGGTCCGGTAGGCGTCGCGTTCGGCCCGGAGGGCGGCGAGGGTCTCGGCCGCCTCGGCTTCGGCGGCGTCGAGCGCGGCTGCGTGGCGGGCCGCGAGATCGGCCGCCGTCGCGTCTCGCGCCGCCTCGAGGGCCTGCACCCGATCGACGAGCGACCCGCGTTCGGCGGTCATCGTCCCTATCGCGACCGCGGACACCGCGGACCAGCCGATCAGCGCGCAAAGCCCTACGGATCCGGCGATCTGCGTCCCGCGGCCGATGGTGAAGTGCCGCACCCGTCCGCGCTCGCGCAGGGTGACCCTGCGTTCCGCAAACCAGCCCGGCGCGTCCAAGGCGGACGCTGAGTCCGGCGTGGTCTTCATCTTGTCCCTCGCTCCGGCGTCGACATGCCTCGTGACGCGCCGGTTGTTCGTCCCGTTCGAGAACGAATTGTCCGCTCTTGTTGCTTTTCGGCACCAATACCCGAGGGACGGACGCGGATCAACGCTTTTCGGCACTTGACGACGCGACGCCGACTCATGCGCCGAGAGCGCGCACCGCCTCCAGCACCGCTTCGGCATGGCCCGGCACCTTGACCTTGCGCCAGACCTGCGCCACGCGCCCGTCGGGATCGATCAGGAAGGTGGCGCGCTCGACGCCCATGTATTTCCTGCCGTACATGCTCTTCTCGACCCAGACGCCGTACCGCTCGCAGACGTCCGAGCCCTCGTCCGACAGCAGGACCACGCCGAGATCGTGCTTCGCCTTGAACCTGTCGTGCTTGCTCACGCCGTCCTTGGAGACGCCGAGCACGACCGCGCCGGCCGCCTCGAACGCGTCGGCGAGGCCGGTGAAGGCGATGGCCTCCTTGGTGCAGCCCGAAGTGTCGTCCTTGGGGTAGAAGTAGAGGACGACCGCCTTGCCCTTCAGATCCTTCGACGCGACCTCGCCGCCGCCGTCTCGGGGCAGCGCGAACCCCGGGGCCTCGTCGCCCGCCTCGATCGCCGTGGCCGTCACGCTCATGGGTCCGCTTCTCCTCGACCGGGTCCGGGGGTAGTCTCGACGTGATGGAGACAAGGCCGCCCCGTCCGCGTCAAGCGGCGTGTCGTCGCCGCTTGCGGCGTCGCCTCGGCCGGCGCCTGGCGTTCCGGCCCCGATGAGCCGGCGGCGCGTGCGCGGCGCGACGTGGCCGCCCCGCCGCGGACCGCGGATCCGCGGTCCGCGGCGGGGTTGGCGGCTGGGCCGATTCCTCGGCTTTCTCGCGGGCGCGACGCTGCTCGCGGCTCTGGCGGTCGGCGCGCTGCAGCACAGGCTCCGGCAGGGGCCCGTGCCGCTGCCTGCGGTTGCGGAGCTTGCGGAGGCGTGGCTGAACGCGGACGCCGCAACTCTCGGCTACCGGGTGGGCGGAGCGGCCTTCGCGCTCGGCGCGCCCGGCGCACCCTCGGGTCTCGTGTTGACCGACCTCTCGGTCATCGGCCCGCGGGGCGACATCCTCGCCGCCGCGCCGCGGCTTTCGATGGATCTCGAGGTCGCGGATCTTCTGGCGGGCCGGATCCGTCCGCGGGGTCTGACCCTCGCGGGGGTGTCGCTGACCCTTCTGCGGCGGTCGGACGGCAGCGTGGGCCTGATGCCCGGCGAGGC
The DNA here is from genome assembly GCA_035268645.1 of Paracoccaceae bacterium. Lineage (GTDB taxonomy): Bacteria > Pseudomonadota > Alphaproteobacteria > Rhodobacterales > Rhodobacteraceae > Albimonas. Next base: position 6,821 of record DATFKM010000351.1, read on the forward strand.
GAGCGAAGGCGGCGCCGAGCCCGCCGCCGCGGCGGCGCTGCTAGAGGCTCCGGACGGGCCGCTTTCAAGCCTTCGCCGCCTCGTCGCCGACGAGGCCGAACTGGTGCTGCGCGACGCGATCACCGGGCGGGCCTGGCGGCTTTCGGACGCGCATCTGGAGATCCGGACGGAGCCCGACCGTCACGTGGCGGAGGCGCGGGGGCGCCTCTCCCCCCTCGACGCCGGGGCAGGGTTGACCGCCGCCCGTCTCGCGGTCTCCGGCACGCGGAGCCGGGAGACCGGCGCGCTCTCGCTCGCGGCGCGTTTCGAGGGCTTGGCGCTCGAACAACTGGCGACGGCGGCCCCGGAACTGGCGGCCCTCTCGGTGCTGGAGGCGGCCGCGGCCGGAGAGATGCGCTTCGCCGCGGACGGCGAGGGCGCGCTGGAGGCGTTCGACGCGACGCTGCGGCTCGGCGCGGGGCGCGTGGCGGGAATCGAGGGGCCTGCCGGCGGCTTCGAGGCCGCAGAGGCGCGGCTGGTCTGGGAGCCGCGGCGCCGGCGGCTGCGCATCGATCGCCTGGAGGCGCGGACCGCGGCGGGCGCGCTCGCCGTCTCCGGCGCGGTCACGGCGTGGCCGGCCGCCGCGGACGCGACCGTGCCGGGGTGGTCGGTTTCGCTCGATCTCGAGCGCCTGGCGCTGACCGAGGCCGCGGGCTTCGACGCTCCGCTCGCCTTCTCCCGCGGCACGCTGGAGGCCGAGGTGCTGCCGGATCGTGCGCGGATCGAGGTCTCGCGCCTCGCCCTCGGCTCCGGCGCGCTGGCGCTGGAGGCGCGCGGGGCGCTGCAGCGCGCGCCGGACGGCTGGACGGTGGCGGCCTCGTTCGCCTCCGAGGGCTTCTCGACCGAGACGCTCGTTCGCCACTGGCCGCCTGCGCTCGCTCCCGGCGGGCGGCGCTGGCTGGTGCGCAACCTCCGCGCCGGGCGGGTCGAGGACGTGGAGGGCTGGCTCTGGGCGGCGCCGGGCGCGGCGCCGGAGATGACGCTCGACTTCGGGTTCGCCGGGCTGGCGGCCGAGGTGGTGCCCGGCCTGCCGCCGGTCACGAACGCCGCCGGACGCGGGAGGGCGACGTTGCGGCGCCTCGATCTCGACTTCTCGGCCGGCGGGGCGACGGCGCCCGGCGGGGGGCGGGTCGATCTCGCCGGCTCGCGGTTCTCGATCCCGGCTCTCTGGGACGATCCGCCGACGGGGGAGGCCGCGCTCGCCGCACGCGGCGCGATCGGCGACGTGCTGGCACTGCTAGACGAACCGCCGCTCGGGCTCGTCTCGCGGCTCGATGCCGACGTCCCCGCGCTTCAAGGTCGTGCGGAGATCGCGGCGACCGTGACCCTGCCGCTTCTCGCGGACCTGAAGCTGACGGAGATCGGGGTCGCGGCCGAGGCGGAGATGACCGACGTCTCGGGCCGCCTGCCCGGAGCGGATTTCGACGTGGTGGCCGAACGGCTGACGCTTGCGGCCGATCTCGAGGCGTTGCGGCTGGCGGGGCCGATCCGCCTCGCCGGGCTGCCGGCCCGGCTGGAGTGGGTGGAACGTTACGGCGGACCCGAGGCGCCGGCCCGGCGTCTCGGGCTTTCCGCGCGGCTGAACCGTTCGTCGTGGGAGCGGTTCGGCCCCACGGCCGTGCGGCTGACGGAAGGGGTCGTCGAGCTCTCCCTGACGCTGGAGGGCGTGGAGCGGCCGCGCGTTTCGCTCGATGCGGGGCTCGACGGAGCGGCGTTGGCGCTGCCGGAGCTCGGCTGGCGGAAGCCGGCGGGGACGCCTGGGCGGCTCACGGCCTCCGGCGCGGCGGAAGCCGACGGGCTTTCGGTCGAGCGCTTCGCGTTGGAGGCGGGGGATCTCTCGGCCTCGGGATCGGCCGAACTGGGTCCGAACGGCGGAGTGCGGCGGGTGGTGCTGTCGCGCCTCGCGCTGGAGGGCGCGCTCGACGTCTCCCTCGCCCTCGAACGGGAGGCGGGGGGCGCCGTCGAGGCGGAGGTCGGCGGCGCCTTCGTGGATCTCGGCGCCGTCTCGCGCCGCCTCGGCGTCGCGGGGGGCGGGGCCGCGGCCGGCGGCGCCTCGCCCTTCGTCGCCAAGCTGGAGGTCGACCGTGTGATCGCCGCGCCGGGCTTCGCGCTGCATCGGGCGCGTGGGCAGGTGGTTCGGGAGGGCGAGGTGGTGCGGGCGCGGCTGCGCGGCGACGTCAACGGGGGCGGTCCGGCGCTGGCGCGGTACCGCGACGAGCCGGGCGCGGAGCCGCTGCTGTCGCTCCGCACCACGGACGCCGGCCGGATGCTGGCGGATCTCGGTCTTGGCGGCGTCGCCGACGGCGGGCGGCTGCAGGTGCGCGCGCGGCTGCCGCGCGACGGCGCGGCGGCCGCGACCGGCG
>DATFKM010000352.1:0-3338 GCA_035268645.1 Paracoccaceae bacterium
CCGGGGGTGGTGACGGATCCGATCCGGCGCGGGCGCAGATTTTGACGAGGTTCGGGTAATGTTCTTGCGGTGGATCTATCTCGCGCTCGCCGTCGTCGGGGCGGTCTGGCCGATGTGGTATTTCGTGGCCTGGTTCAACGAGAACACCTGGTCGCTGTCGGCGATGCTCGACGCCTGGGTGGTGAACAAGGCGACGGAGGGGATGCTCTACGATCTCACGGTCGCGGCGATCGCCGTCACCGTGGGGACGCTGGCGCATGCGGTGCAGAAGCGGGACTGGCGGAGCCTGGTCTGCATTCCCGCGACCTTCGGCATCGGGGTGAGCTGCGGGCTGCCGCTGCTGCTCTGGTTCCGCGCCCGGCGGGGCGGTTGATGGATCATTTCGAGTACCGGGACGGGACGCTGCACGCGGAGGACGTGCCGCTGGCGCGGATCGCGGAGGCGGTCGGCTCGCCGGTCTACGTCTATTCGACGGCGACGCTGGAGCGGCATTACCGCGTCTTCGAGGAGGCGCTGGAGGGGATGCCGCACTTCATCTCCTACGCGATGAAGGCGAATTCCAACCTCGCGGTCGTCGCGACGCTGGCGAAGCTGGGCGCGGGGATGGACGTCGTCTCGGAGGGGGAGTTCCGGCGCGCGCTGGCGGCGGGGGTGCCGGGGAGCCGGGTGGTCTTCGCCGGGGTCGGCAAGACCGAGGCGGAGATGCGCTTCGCCCTCTCGGAGGACGTGCGGCAGTTCAACGTCGAGAGCGCGGAGGAGCTGGAGCTTCTGTCGCGCGTCGCCTCGGAGATGGGGCGCGAGGCGCCGGTCGCGATCCGGGTCAACCCGGACGTCGACGCCAGGACCCACGCCAAGATCGCGACCGGCAAGTCGGAGAACAAGTTCGGCGTGCCGATCTCCCGCGCGGTGGACGTGTACGGCCGCTGCAAGGCGCTGCCGGGGGTGCGGGCGGTCGGGGTGGACGTGCACATCGGCTCCCAACTGACCGAGCTCGCGCCGTTCGAGGCGGCGTTCCGCAAGGTGGCGGAGCTGACGGAGACGCTGCGGGAGCACGGCCACCGGATCGAGCGGCTGGACCTCGGCGGCGGGCTCGGCATCCCCTATCGGCGGGCGAACGCGGCGCCGCCGCTGCCTTTCGACTACGGCGCGCTGATCCGCCGCACGGTCGGGCATCTCGGCTGCGAGATCGAGATCGAGCCGGGCCGGCTGGTGGCGGGCAACGCGGGCGTGCTGCTGAGCCGGGTGATCTACCGCAAGGCGGGCGAGGGGCGGACCTTCCTGATCCTCGACGCCGCGATGAACGACCTGATCCGCCCGGCGATGTACGACGCCTACCATGAGATCGTGCCCGTGGCCGAGCCCGCGCCGGGCGCGGAGACGGCGCCGGTGGACGTGGTGGGACCGGTCTGCGAATCGGGCGATTCCTTCGCGCAGGCGCGGGAGCTGCCGCGGCTCGAGGCGGGAGATCTGGTCGCCTTCCGCTCGGCCGGCGCCTATGGCGCGGTGATGGCCTCGGAGTACAATACGCGCCCCCTCGTGCCCGAGGTGCTGGTGAAGGGCGATCAATTCCGGGTGGTCAGGGCGCGTCCGACGTTTGAAGAGATGCTCTCGCGCGATACCATTCCGGACTGGATCGGCTGATCCGCCCGCCTGTCGCGCGCGGGTCCGCCGCACGCCGCGCCGGGCCCGAGGTCCGGCCGACAGGAGAGCCGGATGACCGACGCCCCCCGCAAGGACGCCGCGACCGCCCGCCCCGCCGTGACGGTCGAGGAGGCGCGACGGAGCGTCGCGCGGCAGGCCCGGCGCACGCGCCGCGCCATGGTGCTCGAGCGGCTGGTCGGCGCGGTCTGGCCGGCCTGGGCGGTGCTGGCGACGTTTTTGGGACTCGCGCTCGCCGGGGCCTTCGAGGCGCTGGGGCCGACGCCGCATCTCGTCGCGCTGGCGGCGTTCGGGCTCGGCTTCGCGGCGGCGGCGGTCCATGCCGTGCGCAGCTTCCGCGTCCCGACGACGGACGAGGCGCGCGCGCTGCTGGACGCCGATGCGGCGGAGCGCCCGGTGGCGGCGCTGGACGACGCGCTGGCGGTGGGCGAGGGCGACGCGGCGACGCGCGCGGTATGGGCGGCGCATCGGCGGCGCATGGCGGCGCGGGCGGCGGCGCTCAAGGCGCGGGCCGCGAATCTGCGCCTCGCGCGGCGGGACCGGCTCGCCTTCCGGCTCTCGGCGCTGGTCGTGCTGCTGGCGGGGCTGATGGTGGCCGGCGCCGGCGGCGACGGGCGCCAGCGGCTGGAGACGGCGCTGACGCCGGGCGCGGGGGCGGCGACGGCGGCGATCGCGCCCTCGGTCGAGGCCTGGGCGACGCCGCCGGCCTATACCGGCGAGGCGATGGTCTATCTGACGGAGCGCGCCGGCGAGACGGTCAGCCTGCCGGAGGGCTCGCGCATCACGCTGCGCGTCTACAGCGCGCCGGAGACGCCGGGTTTGGTGCAGGGGATCACCGAGGAGACGGTCGCCTTCGCCGATTTCGGCGAGGGGACCTGGGATCTGGCGTTGGAGGCCGGCGGGTCCGGCCCCCTCGAGGTCTCGGTCGGCGGGGCGCCGCTGGCGCGCTGGGACGTGACGGTGGCCGAGGACGCGGCGCCGGTCATCGCCTTCGCGGGCGAGGAGGGCGCGGAGATCCGCGCGGCGGAGAACGGGCTCGGCGCGCTCGAGATCCCGTTCCGGGCCGAGGACGATCACGGCGTGGTCGCGGCCTGGGCCACGATCGAGCTCGACCTCGCGGCGCTGAGCGACCGGGACGACCTGCTGCCGCCGCCGCCGGGGCTGGAGACGCTGGAGTTCGCCCTTCCCCTGCCCTTCACCGGCGCGACCGACGCGGTCGAGGACGCGCTGATCGAGGATCTGACGGAGCATCCCTGGGCCGGGCTGCCGGTGAAGGTGACGCTGCACGCCGAGGACGGGCAGGGGCAGGTCGGCACGGCCGGCCCGGTGACGGGCGAGCTGCCGACGCGGCCCTTCTACGAGCCGATGGCGCGCGCCTTTCTGGAGGAGCGGCGGACGCTGGCCTGGTCGCTGTCCAACGCGCGCGGCGTAACGCAGCGGCTGAAGGCGGTGACGGCCTATCCGGAGGACTATTTCGGCGACTCGCTGAGCCCGTATCTGGTGGCGCGCGCGGCGATCCGGCGGCTGGACTATGCGCGCGAGGCCGGGACGGTCGCGGACGCCTCCGGCTCGGTCATGGAGCTGCTGTGGCGCGCGGCGCTGATGTTGGAGGAGGGCGATCTGTCCTCCGCGGCCGAGCGGCTGCGGAGGGCCAAGGAGCGGCTCTCGGAGGCGCTGGA
>DATFKM010000353.1:0-3004 GCA_035268645.1 Paracoccaceae bacterium
GCGGCGCCGGCCCCGCCGCCGGCCCGGCGGACGCGGTCCGGGCCGCCCCCTCCGCCGGCGGCCCCCCGACCGCGCCGCGCTCCGGCGACGCGCTCGCCACGGGCGGGCCTCCCGCACCCGGGGCCGCGGCGCCGCGCGTCGGCGTCTCGGGGCGGGACGTGGATTGCCCTTCGTGGCGCCCCGGTTGCGGCGCGGGCGTCAGCGGCCTGCCGGGCGCGAGCGAGCGCCGCGGCCAGGGAGGCCTCGGCGGGACCTCGGGCGCCACCGGCGTCGGCGGCACAGGCGGGGATGGGGGCGACGTGGTCGAGGCCGGCGAAATGCTGGCGCTGGTCGAACGGTCCTGCCGGACCTCGCGGCCGCCGGATCTGAGCTTCGAGGACTGCGTCGCCCGCTCCTGCGCCGCGCTCGAGGCGCTGGACGACGGCTCCTCCTGCTGAGGCCCGCCGGCCGCCGCGGCGCCCCTCCCCGAAACGCGCAACGGCGGCCCCGAAGGACCGCCGCCCGCAGCGTCATCGCGATGGAGCGGGGCTCAGCCGGCCATGGTCTTGGCGACCTCGGCGGCGAAGTCCTCGGCCTCCTTCTCGATGCCCTCGCCGACCTCGAGGCGGACGAAGCCGACGACCTCGATGTCTTCGCCCGCCTGCTTCACCGCCTTCTCGACGGTCAGGTCGGGGTCGATCACGAAGCTCTGCTTCAGGAGGCAGACCTCCTGGAAGAACTTGTTGAGGCGGCCGACGATCATCTTCTCGATCACGCCCTCGGGCTTGCCGGATTCGCGGGCCTGCTCGGTCAGGATCTGCTTCTCGCGCTCGACCAGCGCCGGGTCGAGGTCCTTCTCGGTCAGCGCGGCCGGGTTGGTCGCGGCGACGTGCATCGCGACCTGCTTGCCGATCGTCTCCATCGCGGCCTTGTCGGAGCCGGTCAGCGCGACGAGCACGCCGATCTTGCCCATGCCCTCGGTCGCGGCGTTGTGGACGTAGGCGGCGACGACGTCGCCGGTCGCCTTGGAGATGCGGCGCACGGCCATGTTCTCGCCCACGGTGGCGACCTTGTCGGTGACCGTCGCCTCGACCGTCTTGCCGCCGAGATCGGCGGCGAGCAGGCCGGCGAGGTCGTCGACCGCGAGCGCGGCCTGGGCGATGTCACGGACCATCGCCTGGAACTCGGCGTTGCGGGCGACGAAGTCGGTCTCGGCGTTGACCTCGACCGCGACGCCGACGCCGCCCTTCGTGGCGACCGCGACGAGGCCCTCGGCCGCGGTGCGGCCGGCCTTCTTGGCGGCCTTGGCGAGGCCCTTGGTGCGCAGCCAGTCGACCGCGGCCTCCATGTCGCCGTCGGTCTCGGTGAGCGCCTTCTTGGCGTCCATCATGCCCGCGCCCGTCTGGTCGCGGAGCTCCTTCACCATGGAGGCGGTGATCGCCATCGGTTCTCTCCTGGATCGGTTCGCGGCGGGGGGCGGCCGCTGCGGGCCGCGCGCGCCGCCTAGGTCGGGGCTCGCACCCGCCGCGTCAAGCGCGGCGGGCTTCGGAACGGCGTCGCGCGGCGCCCGCCCGGCGGGGCGGGCGTCCGGGCTTCAGCGCTCGTCGACCTTGAGCGCCTGGTCGACGGGCGTCTCGGTCGCCTCGGTCGGCTCGCCCTCGGCCGCGGGGCCGGTCTCGGGCGGCTGGGCGGCGGCGGCGTCGTCGGCCGCGGCCTCGCCCCGACGCTCGTCGGAGAGCGCGGGCTCGGCCTCGGGATGCTCGGCGGCGCCGGGATCGCCGAGGCCCTCCTCGTAGGGCGCCTCCTCCATCTCGCCGAGGTCGAAGCCGGCCTCGCCCATCTGGGCGGCCATGCCGTCGAGCGCGGCGCGGGCGGCGAGATCGCAGTAGAGCGCGATCGCGCGGGCGGCGTCGTCGTTGCCCGGGATCGGGTAGGCGATGCCGGAGGGGTCGGAGTTGGTGTCGACCACGGCCACCACGGGGATGCCGAGCTTGTTGGCCTCGGCGACCGCGAGGTCCTCCTTGTTCGTGTCGATCACGAACAGCATGTCGGGCACGCCGCCCATCTCGCGGATGCCGCCGAGGCTCATCTGCAGCTTGTTGCGCTCCCGCTCGAGGGAGAGGCGCTCGCGCTTGGTGAAGCCCTCGGCGCCCTCCTCGAACATCTCGTCGAGCTTGCGCAGCCGATCGATCGAGTGGGAGACGGTCTTCCAGTTGGTCAGCGTGCCGCCGAGCCAGCGGTGGTTCATGAAATACTGGGCGCAGCGCTCCGCCGCCTCGGCCAGCGGCTGGGCGGCCTGGCGCTTGGTGCCGACGAAGAGCACGCGCCCGCCCTTGGCGACGGTGTCGCGGACCGCCTGCAGGGCCGAATCGAGCATCGGCAGCGTCTGCGTCAGGTCGACGATGTGGATGCCGTTGCGGTCGCCGTAGATGTACGGCGACATGCGCGGGTTCCAGCGATGCGTCTGGTGGCCGAAATGCACGCCCGCTTCGAGAAGCTGGCGCAGGGATACCTCGGGGATGGCCATGCCGATCCGTCCTTTCGTTTCCGGTTTCGCCTCTGCGGGGGTGAGGGGCGGAGCGCCCCAACCGGAGGACCGCGCCGGGATGTCTCCCCGGCCGGCCCGATCCCCGCATGCGGAATGGGCGCGCGTATGGCGGGCCCGGGCGGCGCTGTCAAGGCGGGGTTGATCGGGGGGGCGGGGGGCCGCAGGCTGATTCGACGACGGACGGGGGCGGAGCCGATGCCGGATCGCCTGTGGCGTTTCCTGAGGGACGAGAAGAACCGCGCCGTTCTCGGCTGGATCGGCGGCGGGGCGGTCGTGGTGGCGGGCGGGCTCTGGGCGGCGTTCGGCCCCGGGCCGGCGCCCGAGACGGCGCCGGCCACTGAAGCCGGCGTCGTGGCGCCGGCGGCGGACGGCGTGCGGATCGGCGTCGCCGGCGGCGTGAGCGGCGGGACGGTCAGCATCGATCAGAGCGTCACGACGGTGAACGAGGGCGCTTCGGCCGAGGATCTGGCGCGGATC
>DATFKM010000354.1:0-3010 GCA_035268645.1 Paracoccaceae bacterium
CCCGCTCCTCGCCCGAGATCGACGCGCGGCAGGGGCCGGACCGTCTGACCCGCGCCCGGCGCTGGACCCTCGCGATGCGGGCGGCGGCCCTGCGCCTCGCGCTGCCGCGCCGGCCGACGCTGACCGTGCTGCCCGGCTGCGGGCACGACTTCCACGCCTGCGCCGACGCCGGTCTCGACCGGCTGATCCTGCCCGACGCGCCCTGTGCCGCGGCCCGTCCCGAAGCGTCCGAGAGGAGGACCCCCGCATGATCACGATCCCGACCCTGCAGGCCAAGTGGGCCTTTTCGACCCGTCGCGTGGCGCGTGCGGACGCCGTCGCGCTGGATCGCGACGTCGCCGCCGCCCGGCCCGGCGACCTGGTTCTGGCGCGCATCGAGCGCATCGGCAGCCACAAGCGGCTGCAGCTCGCCTCGGGCGCCCATTCCGATCTTTGGGAGGGGGACCTCGTCGTCGCGGCCTGCGGCGACCGCTACGCCGCCGACCAGTTCGAGGGTCGGGGCGAGATCGCCCCCGAGGGCTGCGACCTGCTGGCCGGCGGCGGCCTGCTCGGGTGGATCGAATCGCGCCATGCCCGGGTCTCGCCCCCGACGCGCCTCGTGCCGCTCGGCCGTCCGATCGACCGCGAGGGGGTCGCGCTCTCGCTCGACCGCTACGCCCGGCCGCGTCCGGCGCCGCGTCGGCCCGCCGCCGTCATCGGCGTCGTCGGCTCCGGCATGAACGCCGGCAAGACGACCGCCGCGGCGGCGCTGATCCGCGGCCTCGTCGCGGCGGGCGTCCGGACCGCGGGGCTGAAGGCGACCGGCACGGGCGCCTTCGGGGACCTGCAGGCCTACGAGGCCGCGGGCGCCGCCTATGCGGCGGACTTCGCGGAGGACGGGCTCGCCTCGACCTACCGGATCCCGGCGCCGCGGATCGTCGATGCGCTCGACGCGCTGCTGGGCCACGCGGCGGCGGAGGGATGCGAGGCGGCGGTGGTCGAGATCGCGGACGGTCTCCTGCAACCGGAGACCGCGGCCTTTCTGGCGGGACCGGGAGCGGCGCGCGTCGGCGGCTGGATCTACGCCGCGGGCGACGCGCTCTCCGCGCTCGGCGGGCTCGAGGTGCTGGCGCGGACGGGAATCCGCCCGATGGCGTTGAGCGGGCTGCTGACGCGCTCCCCCCTCGCCATGCGCGAAGCGGAGGCGGCATCCGGCGCCTGGGTGATGTCGCGGGACGAGTTGGCGGATCCGGCCCCGGCGGCGGCGCTCCTCTCCGAGGTCCGCGCCCTGCGCGAGGGCACGCCGTCCGAGCGCGCGGCATGAGCCGCATGCCTGCCGTCCTCGGGCAGGGACGCGTCCGGCGGATCGCGGCGGTGGCCGGGCTGGCGCTCGGTCAGGCGATCGCCGCCGGCGGCGCCGCCTTCGCGACGCGCGACGCCTTCGCCGCGCTGCGCGACGGCGCGCCGACTCCTTGGGCCGCGCTCGCCGCGGTCGCGGGCGCCGGCCTCGTCATCGCGGGGCTGCGGGTCGCCGAACGCGCCACGGCGGAGCGGGTGGGGTGCGACTACGCCGCCGAACTGCGCGAGCGGCTGTTCCTGCGCGGCATGCGCATGCCGGTCGGCGCGCTCGCGGACCGCACCACGGGCGGCCTCTCGCTGCGCTTCGTCGGTGACCTTGCGGCTGTGCGCGGCTGGGTCTCGAAAGGGCTGGCGCGGCTGATCTCGGCCGGCGTGGCGATCCCGGTGACGTTTCTCGCGCTGGCGCTGCTCCATCCGCTGCTGGCGGCTGCGGCCTTCGTGCCTTCCGCGGTCGCGGTCGCGCTGATCGCCGTCGCGGGCGGACCGCTGGAACGGGCGCACGCCCGCCTCCGCCGCCGGCGCGCCGGCCTCGCGGCCTCCTTGACGGAGCGGCTGTCGCAAGGCGCAGCGCTCCGCATGGCCGGACGCCTGACGACGGAGCGCGAGCGTCTGCGCACGCGATCCACGGAGATCGCGGAGGCCGCCGTCGCGCGCGCCCGACTGTCCGCGGCGGTGCGGGCCGTGCCCGATGCGGCCGCAGGTCTCGCCGCGGCGCTGGTCCTCGCGGCGGCCGCGCACGGCGGGGCGAGCGCGGCCGAGGCGGCCGGAGCCTTGGCGGCTCTGGCCCTGCTGGGCCGTCCCCTGCGGCAGCTGGGCGAAGTGCATGACCGCAGACAGGCCTGGCGCGTCGCGCGGATGCAGGTCGAGCGGGCGTTGGCGGCTCCGGCGCTGCCGTCGCGCGACGGAGACCGATCGGCCGATCGCGACGGCGCGCCGGCCCTGCGTCTGCAGGGGCTTTGCCTCGCCGGGCGGACGCCGCTCGACGCCGAGTTGCCGGCCGGGCGGATCGCCTGGCTCGTCGGACCGCCGGGGTCCGGCAAGAGCGCGCTTCTCGCCGTCTGCGCGGGACTGGAGCGTCCCGTGGAGGGGCGCGTCGAGGTGTTGGGGAACGCGCCTTGGCGCCTGCCGACGGGCGCGGCGGTCCATGTCGGGCCGGCGGCCCCGCTGCTGCGCGGCTCGCTGCGGCGCAACCTCGCGCTCGGGGTCGGGCGGAGCGTCGACGACACGAAGATCGCCGCCGCGGTTTCCCGTGCCGGGCTCGACGGGTTGAGCCGACGGCTCGGCGGCCTCTCGGGCCGCGTGGGCGAGGGCGGGCGCGGCCTCTCCTCGACCGAGCGCGGGCGCGTGATGCTGGTGCGCGTGATGCTGGCCGAGCCGCATCTCTGCATCGTGGACGCCGATGAGGCGCGACTGGACGCCGCCGCGCTCGATCTGCTGCTGGAGATCCTTTCCGAAACGGGGTCGGCCGCCCTGATCGCCTCGGACCGGCCGGCGGTGCGCGCCGAGGCCCATCTCGTCTGGAGGCTGGACGAAGGCGGAGCGCCGGTCGCCGCGTTCCGTCCCCCTCCGAGGGCTGCGTGAACCGCTCGCGGCCGCGCGAAGAACACGCGCCGCTCCGACGATGTCCGGGATCGGCGCCCACGGTCGAGCGCGATCCTTGCCGCGCGTCCGA
>DATFKM010000355.1:0-19233 GCA_035268645.1 Paracoccaceae bacterium
AGCTCGCCCTCTTCTGCAACGTGCGGCCGGAGCGGGTGATCGCGGCGCTGGATCTGCACTCGATCTACGAGGCGCCGCTGGTCTATCACCGCGAGGGGCTGGATCAGGCGGTGCTCGACGCCTTCCGCATCTCGCCGGCGCCGAAGCCCGAGCTCGCGAAGTGGCGCGCGGTGTCGGAGGCGGTGCGCGCACCCGACGGCGAGGTGCGCATCGCGATCGTCGGCAAGTACACGCAGCTCGAGGACGCCTACAAGAGCCTGAACGAGGCGCTGGTGCATGGCGGCATCGCCAGCCGCGTGCGGGTCAAGGTCGAGTGGCTCGACAGCGAGATCTTCGAGACCTCGGACCCGTCGCCGCATCTGGAGCGGTTCCACGGCATCGTCGTCCCCGGCGGCTTCGGCGAGCGCGGGACCGAGGGCAAGATCGACGCGGCGCGCTTCGCGCGCGAGCGCAAGGTGCCCTATCTCGGCATCTGCCTCGGCATGCAGATGGCGGTGATCGAGGCGGCGAGGAACCTCGCGGGTATCGAGAACGCCGGCTCCGAGGAGTTCGACCACGAGGCGCTCGGCGCCGGGGGGGAACGGCGCTTCGAGCCGGTGATCTTCCACATGACCGAGTGGGTCGAGGGCGACCGGACGGTCCGCCGCACCGCCCGTGACGACAAGGGCGGCACCATGCGCCTCGGCGCCTACGAGGCGGTGCTGGCGGCCGGAAGCAAAGTGGCCGAGATCTACGGCGACACGCGGATCAGCGAGCGTCACCGTCACCGCTACGAGGTCGACATCGACTATCGCGACCGCCTCGAGGCGGAGGGTATGCGGTTTTCGGGCCTCTCGCCCGACGGGCGCCTGCCGGAGATCATGGAGATCGCCGGTCATCCCTGGTTCTTCGGCGTGCAGTTCCACCCCGAGCTGAAGTCGAAGCCGTTCGACCCCCATCCGCTGTTCCGCAGCTTCGTCGAGGCCGCGGTGCGCCAGTCGCGCCTGGTCTGAGCGCGGTCGCGCGGCGCCCCCCCGGGGGGGCGCCGCCGGTCAGATGCTGTCGAGGAGGTCGCGCGCCTCCGGAGCGTCCTCGTGATCGGGAGAGAGGCGCAGACCCTCGGTCAGTTCGCGGCGCGCGTCGGTCAGCTTGCGGCGGGCGTGCAGGATCATGCCGTAATGCAGCCGGACCTCGCCGATGCCGGGCAGCGCCTCGGCCGCCTCGGCCATGAGACGCTCGGCTTCGCTGACGCGCCCGTTGCCGAACAGGATCCAGGCCATGGTGTGCTTCACCGCGGGATTGTCGGGCTGCATCTGCAGCGCACGGCGGGCGTAGATCAGCCCCTCGGAGGCCTTGTCGTTCCGCTCCAGCACGAGGGCGAGGTTGTTCATGGCCGCCCAGTTGTCGCGCTGATTCTCGACCACCGAGCGATACAGGGACAGCGCCTGCCGATCCTCCCGCGCCTTGTCGAGCAGGGTGGCGAAGATGAACCTGTCGCCGACGTCGTCGGGGTTCTGCTCGATGATCTGGCGACCGTAGGCGATGGCGCGGCGCATCTCGCCGACGTCGCGCGCGGCGGTGGCGGCGATGCGCAGAAGCAGCGACTCGCCGGGATGGCGGTCCAGCCCGCGTTCCGCGACCTCGAGCGCCTCGGCGTCCCTGTCCATGCTGCGAAGCAGCGCGCCGAGGCGAGCCCAGCCCAACGGTATCTCTGGATAAGCTTCGACGGCCTCTCGTGTCCGGGCGAGTCCCGTCTCGAGATCTCCGGCGATGATGGCGACCTGGGGCCGGGCGAGCAGCAGGCGTGGGCTGGGCCCGTCGCGCTCCAGCATGGCCGTGTAGATCGCGTCGGCCTCCTCGAACTCGTCCGCGTCGATCATGGCTTCGGCGAGACGGTGCTCGATCTCCGCCGGCGCGTCGGCGAGCGCGATGGCCTGGCGGAAACGCTCGACCGCGCCCGGATGGTCGCCGCGCGCAAGCTGGAGTTCGGCCATTTGCGTCAGCGGCGCGGGCGCTTCGGGGAAGCGCGCCGCGAGGTCGTCGAACACCGCCTGCGCCTCGTCGAAGTCGCCGAGGCGGCGATGCGCCACGCCGAGGCCGAGCAGGGTGCGGGGATCCTCGTGGCCGGCGCCCTCGATCGCGAAACGGTACTGGCGGAGCGCCGCTTCGCCTCGGTCGGCGCCCAGCATCGCCTCGGCGAGCACGCGGTGCAGCGCCGGGGTCACGTCCCGGTCGCGCTGCCAGAGGCTCAGCATGCGGATGGTGTCCTCGAAGCGGCCGCGGGCGTTGTATATCGCGCCGAGATTGACGCGCACGCCGGGGGTCAGCCCATCCGGCCCGTCGGCCACACGCTCGAAGTGGTGGACGGCGCCGTCCAGATCGCCTCGCGCTTCGAGCAGGAGGCCGAGCTTGGCGTGCGCCTCGTAGAGGTCCGGCTGAAGCTCCACCGCCCGGCGCAGCGCGGCGATCGCGTCGTCCTCGCGTCCGAGGTCCAGCAGCAGCACGGCGCGGTTGGTGTGCGCGCTGGCGAGTTCGGGGTCGAGGCGCAGAGCCGCCTCGATCGCCTCGATCGCGGCGGCGAGGTCTCCCTCGGAGCCCAGGATGGCGGCGAGAACCTCGTGCCCCCGCGCCGAGGTCGGATTGAACGAGAGATAGGCGTCCGCGGCGGCCCGCGCCTCCTCCAGGCGTCCGGCGCGGTAGAGGCTGATGGCGCGGTTCAGCGCCTGCTCGGTCTGCAGCTGCTCGGCGAAGGGGTCCATGGAGGCCGCCGAGGCGGCGAGCGGCGGAAGGGCGGCGCTCGCGGCGACGAGAGCGACGGCGAGGCGGAAACCGGTGGGTCGCATGGCGTTGATCCCGTAAGGGGGCGCAGCGGCGGACCGCGGTGCGGCCGGCGGCCCCGGGCGGCGGCTGGGCGATTTCGTGTCCGCCCATTCCCCGAGGCGGACGGCGAGACGGTATAACGACGGGGGGTCGCGCATCAAGCGCGGCGGCCTCACGCTCCGGCGAGGGCTGGTGGGCCCGGCAGGATTCGAACCTGCAACCAAACCGTTATGAGCGGTCCGCTCTGACCGTTGAGCTACGGGCCCGGCCGGAACGGTCGATAGCCGGGAGGCCCCGGCCCGTCAACGCGGGCCGGGGCGGGGACGTGTCGTCAGGCCGAGGCGACGGCGCGCCTGGTCATCACCTTGACGAGATGGGCGCGGTAGGCCGGATCGCCGTGCAGGTCGCCGATCATGCCGTCGGCCGGGACCGAGAGCCCCTCCAGCGCGTCGGCGGAGAAGTTCGAGGAGAGCGCCTCCTCGGCCTCGGTCCAGCGGAACACGCCGCCCTCCGAGGCGCCGGTGACCGCGACGCGGACCTTGCCGTCCACCTCGGCCACGAACACGCCGACGAGGGCGAAGCGCGAGGCCGGCTGCGGGAACTTGGCGTAGGCGCCGCGCGCGGGCACGGGCATTCGGACCTCGACGATCAGCTCGCCTTCGCCGAGGGCGGTGGCGAACATGCCCTCGAAGAAGTCGTCGGCCGCGATCTCCCGCGTGCCGTTCGGGCCCTGGGCCTTGATGGTGGCGCCGAGCGCCAGCGCGGCGGCCGGCCAGCAGGCGGAAGGGTCGTTGTTGGCGAGGCTGCCGCCGATGGTGCCGCGGTGGCGCACCGCCGGGTCGCCGATGCGATTGGCGAGCGCGGCGATCGAGGGCGCGGCCTCGGCCGTCGCCTCGGCGATGGCGTGATGGGTCGCGGCGCCGCCGGCGACGACCGCCCCGCCCTCGACCTTGACGCCCTTGAGCGCCTCGATGTCGGCGAGGGAGACGAGCTGCGAGGGCGCGGCGAGGCGCTGCTTCAGCGCCGGGATCAGCGTCTGGCCGCCGCCGAGCGCCTGGGCGTCCTCGGTCTGGAGGGCCTTCAGCGCCTCCTCCACGCTGGCGGGCTTCACGAAGTCGAAGGCGTACATGCGGAGAGACCTCCCTTGTCGTTGGCGGGGGCGGCGCGGCGCCGCCCCCCGGAACTCCGGATCACCCGGCCGCGTTCAGGGCCGACCAGACGCGCTGGGGCGTCAGCGGCATGTCGATGTGCGGGACGGCGTGTCCGCCCGCGTGCAGGGCGTCGATCACCGCGTTGACCAGGGCCGGCGGCGAGCCGATGGCCCCGGCCTCGCCGCAGCCCTTCACGCCGAGCGGGTTGTGCGTGCAGGGCGTCATGCAGGAGTGGTCGACGCCGACCATCGGGATGTCGTCGGCCCGCGGCATGGCGTAGTCCATGTAGGAACCGGAGACGAGCTGGCCCTCGTCGTCGTAGACCGCGTGCTCCAGCATGGCCTGGCCGATGCCCTGGGCGACGCCGCCCTGCACCTGACCCTCGACGATCATCGGGTTGACGACGTTGCCGAAGTCGTCCGCCGCCCAGAAGCCGAGGACCTGGGTCTTGCCGGTCTCGGGGTCCACCTCGACCTCGCAGGCGTAGGCGCCGGCGGGGAAGGTGAAGTTGGAGGGATCGTAGAACGCCTGCTCCTCCAGCCCCGGCTCGAGCTCGTCGAAGGGGAAGTTGTGCGGGACGTAGGCGGCGAGGGCGATCTCGCCGAAGGCCATCGACTTGTCGGTGCCGGCGACGGTGAACTTGCCGTCGGCGAACTCCACGTCCGAGGCCGAGGCCTCCATCATGTGGGCGGCGATCTTGCGGGCCTTCTCGATCACCTTGTTGGTGGCGTTGACGATGGCGGTGCCCCCGACCGCGAGCGAGCGCGAGCCGTAGGTGCCCATGCCCATCGGACCCTGCGCGGTGTCGCCGTGCACGATGTCCACCATCTCGTCAGGGACGCCGAGCATCTCGGCCACCACCTGGGCGAAGGAGGTCTCGTGCCCCTGGCCGTGGCTGTGCGAGCCGGTCCAGACGGTGATGCCGCCGGCGGCGTTGACGCGGACCGAGGCGCTCTCGAAGCCGCCGGCGCGGGCGCCGAGCTGACCCATCAGGGCCGAGGGCGCGATGCCGCAGGCCTCGATGTAGCAGGCGATGCCGAAGCCGCGGAGCCTGCCGTTCGCCGCGCTCTCCTTGCGCCGCGCCTCGAAGCCGGCGTGGTCGGAGATCTCGAGCAGCTTGTCCATCGTCGCGTCGTAGTTCCCGGTGTCGTATTCGACGGCGACGGGGGTGGCGTAGGGGAACTGGTCGGGCTGGACGAAGTTCTTCCGCCGAAGCTCCACCGGATCCATGCCGATCTCGCGCGCGGCCTTGTCGATCAGCCGCTCGAGCTGGAAGGTCGCCTCGGGCCGCCCGGCGCCGCGATAGGCGTCGACGGGGACGGTGTTGGTGAAGACGGCCCTCACGTTCACGGTGATCTTCGGCGTGGTGTAGTTGCCGGCCATCAGCGTGCCGTGCAGATAGGTCGGCACCGCCGTGGCGAACACCGAGAGATAGGCGCCCATGTTGGCGAGGGTGTCGGTGCGGAGCGCGAGGAACTTGCCGCCCTCGTCGAGGGCGAGTTCGATCTTCGTGACGTGGTCCCTTCCTTGCGCGTCGGAGACGAAGGCCTCCGAGCGGTCGGAGCACCACTTGACCGGGCGGCCGAGGCGCTTGGCGGCCAGCGTCACCAGCGCCTCCTCGGCGTAGTGGTAGATCTTGGTGCCGAAGCCGCCGCCGACGTCGGGCGCCACCACGCGCAGCTTGTGCTCGGGGATGCCGAGGACGAAGGCGCCCATCAGCAGGCGGATGACGTGGGGGTTCTGCGACGTGGTATGCAGCGTGTGCATACCGGAATGGGACTCGTACTCGCCGATGGCGACGCGGGGCTCCATCGGGTTGGCGATCAGGCGGTTGTTGACCAGCTCGAGCTCGACCACCTTGGCGGCCTTCTCGAATTCGGCGTCGGTCTCCTCCTGCGGGGTGCCGAAGGTCCAGTCGTAGCAGAGGTTGCCGGGCGCGTCGTCGTGCACCGTCGGCGCGCCGTCCGCCAGCGCCTTGCGCATGTCGACGGCGGCGGGCAGCGGCTCGAGGTCCAGCTCGATCCTCTCGGCCGCGTCGCGGGCGAGCGCGAGGGTCTCGGCGATCACGATGGCGATCGGGTCGCCGACATGGCGCACCTTGCCGCGCGCGAGGATGGGGTGCGGGGGTTCGGCCATCGGCGAGCCGTCGCGGCTGTGGATCTGCCAGCCGCAGGGCAGGGTGCCGACCTCGGCGATGTCGTCGCCGGTCATCACGTCGAGCACGCCGGGCGCGGATCTCGCCGCGGTGGCGTCGACCTTGCCGATCTTAGCGTGCGCCATCGTCGAGCGCAGAACGTAGGCGTAGGCCTGACCCGCGACGTTGATGTCGTCGGTGTAGCGGCCCTTGCCGGTGAGGAAGCGCACGTCCTCGCGCCGCTTCGGGCTGGCGCCGATGCCGAAGTCCTTGGGCATGATCTCTCTCCCTGGATCGTCCCTCCCGGCGGGGCGGCGCGCTCCACCATAGGGCGCGCGGATCCCGCGGGGCGTCGCCGCCGATGAGGCGACGGGACGGCGGCGCCCTCCCAAGCGCGCCGTCCTCGGCGGGGGCCGGGGCCCCCGCCGCGTTCGCTCACTCGGCCGCGGTGGCCGAGGCGCGCATCTTCTGCGCGGCGTCCTGGATGGACTTGACGATGTTGTGGTAGCCGGTGCAGCGGCAGAGATTGCCCTCGAGATACTCGCGGATCTCGTGCTCGGAGGGGTCCGGGTTGCGCTGCAGGAGGTCGGCCGCGGTCATCACCATGCCCGGCGTGCAGAAGCCGCACTGCAGGCCGTGATTGTCCTGGAACGCCTGCTGGATCGGCGAGAGCGAGCCGTCGGCGTTGGCCATGCCCTCGATGGTCCTGACCTCGGTCCCGGCGGCCTCGGAGGCGAAGACCGAGCAGGCCTTCACGCTCTCGCCGTCCATCAGGACGACGCAGGCGCCGCACTGCGAGGTGTCGCAGCCGACATGGGTTCCGGTGAGGCCGAGGTTCTCCCGCAGGAACTGGACGAGGAGCGTGCGCCCCTCCACTTCGCCGGCGACGGCCTTGCCGTTCACCCGCATGGATACGACCGCCATTTAGGAGCCTCCCTTGTTCGGAACGCGACCGCGCCCCGGGGGGCCGGCCGCAGCGCGGTTTTCGACACCCTACGGCCTTCGCGCGCGGGGTCAATCGCGGCGTTGGCCTCCACCCTCCGCGCCGGGCCGGGGCGGGCGGCGCGGCCCGGCGAGACGGTAGGGCAGCACGTCGCGCCGGGCGTGGTCGATCTCGAGCGCCGCCTCCAGCGGCGGGACCGAGCGCTGGTGGCAGTCGCGCCGCTCGCAGATCCGGCAGGAGACGCCGATCGGCTCGTAGGAGGCGGCCGAGGCGAGGTCGAGATCGTCGGCGTAGACGAGGCGCCCGGCGTGGCGCACCTCGCAGCCGAGGGCGATGGCGTAGCGGCGGGTGGGCTTGCGGAAGCCGCCGCCGGGCTTGGCGACCGCGGTGGCGAGGCAGACGTAGCGCGCGCCGTCGGGCGTCTCCGCCAGCTGGCGCAGGATCCGCCCCGGCGTCTCGAAGGCGCGGTGGACGTTCCAGAGCGGACAGGCCGAGCCGTAGCGGGCGAACTGCATCCGCGTCGCGGAGTGACGCTTGGTGATGGTGCCGGCCTGATCGACGCGCACGAAGAAGAACGGCACGCCCTTGGCGCCGGGGCGCTGCAGGGTCGAGAGGCGGTGGCCGATCTGCTCGAGGCTGGCGCCGAAGCGGTCGGCCAGCGTCTCGAGGTCGTGGCGCGTCTCCTCCGCGGCGCTCTGGAAGCGGGCGTAGGGCAGGAGGGCGGCGCCGGCGAAATGGTTGGCGAGGCCGATGCGGGCGATCTCCCGCGCCTCCTCGGAGCCGAAGCCGGCGAGGTCGAGCGTGGCGTCGATCAGGTCGCCATGCGCGGAGAGCGCGACCTGGTGGGCGAGCTGGAAGGCGCGCGTGGCGGGCGCGGCGCGGGCCGAGAGCGAGAGCGTGGCGCCGTCGAGGCGGCGCAGCTCCGGCATGTCCTTCAGCCGCACGGCGACGCCGGTGCGCGCCTCGAGCCAGGCGGCGGCGCCGGCGAGGCGGTCCTTGGCCGGGTCGGGATCGGCGAAGCCGGAGTCCTCCGCGAAGCGCTCCGCCGCGCGGTCGACGGCGTCGACGTAGTTGTCGCAGTAGTGGAAGAAGTCCCGCACCGCCTCCCAGGGCTGGGGGGCGAGCGCGTCCTCGCGCCCCAGCGCGTCGTCGAGCGAGGCGAGGCGTTCGCCGCGCGCGCGGTAGGCGGCGTGCAGCGAGAGGAAGGCCCGGGCGAGGGCCGGGGCGTTGGAGGCGAGAAGATCGACGTCGGCGGCCGGCGCGCCGGCGCCGTCGAAGACGGGATCGGCGAGGGCTTCGCGGAGGTCGGCGGCGAGGCGGTCGGCCTCGCCCACGGCGAGCGAGGGCAGCGCGACCTCGAAGCGCTGCGCCAGCGCCAGCAGCACCGTCGCCGAGACGGGGCGGTGGTTGTTCTCCATCTGGTTGAGATAGGAGAGGGAGACGCCGAGCGCCTCGGCGAAGGCGGCCTGGGTGAGGCCCTCGCGCCGGCGCACCTCGCGCAGGCGGGCCCCGGCATAGAGCTTGCGGGCGCGGGTCATGGCGGCCTCCGGCCCGGTTCGGGGACTTCGCGACTTCGCAATTCGCGGGTTCGCGGCTGCATAGTCTTCGCGACTTCGCTTATCAATCGTTTCCTTCGCCGCCCGCCGCCTCTAGGTTGCCCCGCCGAAACGGAGGGACGCCGCATGAAGCCCATTCTCGAGGAACTCGAGGCCCGCCGCGCCACCGCCCGCACCGGCGGCGGCCGGAAGCGGATCGACGCGCAGCACGCCAAGGGCAAGCTGACCGCGCGCGAGCGGGTCGAACTTCTGCTCGACGAAGGCTCCTTCGAGGAGTTCGACATGTTCGTCGCGCACCGCTGCACCGATTTCGGGATGGAGGCGCAGCGGCCCTACGGCGACGGCGTGATCACCGGCTGGGGCACGGTCAACGGCCGGCAGGTCTACGTCTTCAGCCAGGACTTCACGGTGTTCGGCGGCTCCCTCTCCGAAACCCATGCCGAGAAGATCTGCAAGATCATGGACATGGCGATGCGCAACGGCGCGCCGGTGATCGGGATCAACGACTCGGGCGGCGCGCGCATCCAGGAGGGCGTCTCCTCCCTCGCCGGCTATGCCGAGGTGTTCCAGCGCAACATCATGGCTTCGGGCGTGGTGCCGCAGATCTCGATGATCATGGGCCCGTGCGCGGGCGGCGCGGTGTATTCGCCGGCGATGACGGACTTCATCTTCATGGTCCGCGACAGTTCCTACATGTTCGTCACCGGCCCCGACGTGGTCAAGACGGTGACCAACGAGGTCGTGACGGCCGAGGAGCTGGGCGGGGCGAGGACGCACACCTCGAAGTCCTCGGTGGCCGACGCGGCCTTCGCCAACGATCTCGAGGCGATCGTGGAGGTGCGGCGGCTGATCGACTTCCTGCCGCTGTCGAACCGCGAGAAGCCGCCGATGCGGCCCTTCTTCGACGATCCGGGCCGCGTCGAGGCCAGCCTCGACACGCTGGTGCCGGACAATCCGAACAAGCCCTACGACATGAAGGAGCTGATCCTGAAGGTCGCGGACGAGGCCGATTTCTACGAGATCCAAGGCGATTACGCGAAGAACATCATCACCGGCTTCATCCGGCTCGAGGGCGAGAGCGTCGGCGTGGTGGCCAATCAGCCGATGGTGCTGGCCGGCTGCCTCGACATCGACTCGGCGCGCAAGGCCGCGCGGTTCGTCAGGTTCTGCGACTGCTTCAACATCCCGATCCTGACCTTCGTGGACGTGCCGGGGTTCCTGCCGGGGACGCAGCAGGAATATGCCGGGATCATCAAGCACGGCGCCAAGCTGCTGTTCGCCTATGGCGAGGCGACGGTGCCGAAGGTGACGGTGATCACGCGGAAGGCCTATGGCGGGGCCTACGTCGTCATGGCCTCCAAGCATCTGCGGGGAGACGTGAACTACGCATGGCCGACCTCCGAGGTCGCGGTGATGGGCGCGAAGGGGGCGGTGGAGATCCTGTACCGTTCCGAGCTCGGCGATCCCGAGAAGGTGGCGCAGCGCACCAGGGACTACGAGGATCGGTTCGCGAATCCCTTCGTGGCGGCTGAGAAGGGCTTCATCGACGAGGTGATCATGCCGCAGTCGACCCGGAAGAGGGTGGCGCGGGCCTTCGCGGCGCTGAGGAACAAGAAGCTCGAGAATCCGTGGAAGAAGCACGACAACATTCCGCTCTAAGTCCCTGAGCGGACGGGAGGATGCGGCCATGACGAAGATGTGGAAGGGTCAGGCGTTCACGATCGACCGGGCCGATGCGAGCCCCTTCGAGGGGCGGGGGCTTCGGGCGTTCTTCGAGTATCGCGACCTGGGGATCGCGGGCGCGACCCAAGGCAGGTTCGGCGCGCATGTCATTCGCGCGGTGCCGGGCATGGAGAGCCCGGCGACCTGGCATGTGCACGACCTCGAGTTCCAGATGGTCTACGTGCTCGAGGGCTGGGTGGTCTTCGAATACGAGGGCGAGGGCGAGCATCTTCTTCGGGCCGGCGGCTGCGTGCTTCAGCCGCCGGGCATCCGCCATCGCGAGGTGCGGCATTCCGACGATCTGAAGCTGATCGAGATCGTCTCGCCGGCCGAATTCGAGACCGAAGAGGTCGAGGCGCCGGCGTGAGTCCGCCGGAATTCCATATGGTTCGGGGAGCTCCGCGCCCCGTCGCGCCGTTCTCCCACGCCGTCGAGATCGACGGCTGGGTGATCCTCACCGGGCAGATGCCGACGGATCCGGGCGATCCGGACGCGCCGCCGCCCGAGGGCGTCGCCGCTCAGACGGATCGGGTGATGGAGAATTTGCGCCTCGTTCTCAGGGGTTTGCAGCTCGATCTTGTGCATCTGGTCCAATGCCGCGCCTACCTGACCGCGTTCGAGCGGGATTATGCCGATTTCAACCGGTGTTATGAGAACTTCTTCGCGCCCGGCCGGCTGCCGGCGCGCACGACGGTGGGGGTGACGGCCCTCGCGGTCGGGGCGCTGGTGGAGATCGACGGGCTGGCGAGGCGGCCGGGATGACGGGCGCCGGCGGCCGTCTCGGGACGGGGCGAGCCATGCGCAGGGCGCATGGCATGTGCCGGAACGACCGTGCCGCGGACGTGCCGCAGGCGTGCGGCGGATGTCGGCCATATGTACCGACGGTGTCGGCCTTTCGTCGGCCATGCGTCGGCCTTTCGCATGCCGCGGGTCGGCCGTCGGTGCGCCGAGCGTCGGCCGCGCGTCGGCCCTCCGTGCGCATCGTGTCGGACCTTGGCGCCCCGCCCCTCCGGCCTCGCCGTCCGGAGGGGCGGGCGTGAGCGCGCGCGGCTGGCGGACGGCCGAGACCGAGGAGGCGACGACGCTGTCGCGGGACGGGGCGCCGGCGGCGGCGCCGATCGCCGTGGCTCGGGACGCCTGGGCGGCGCCGGCGGCCAAGGATCCGGGGCGGTTCCGGGCCGCGCTGGCGCATCAGGTGCGCCAGGACCTCTGGCGGGCGCTGAGGGCGGTGCGGGGCTTCGCGCCGGTGGTGTCGGTCGCCGCCGGGACCGAGGGGTGCGTCGAGGTGGAGGCGGGCGGGCGGCTCGTCGCCGGGACCGAAGCGCGGCGGCAGGTGGAGGCGGCGGCCGCCGCGCTGCTCGCCGATCCGGCGTCGCGCCGGCGCTGGACGCGCCATGCGCTGCGCAGGGCGGGGGGGCCGGCGTGATGCCGGGAGCGTCCGGAGGCGCGGCGTGCGGGCGCCGCCGCGAGGGGCTCGCGTCCGGTGGCGGAGGGGCCCCGGCTGCGCGGCGCCGCGTCGCGGGGAGGTTGGACGGCCGGGCGGCGCGGTCTAGCTGGCCGGGTTTCGAGGGCACGATCGACGAGGTTCCGCATGGCGCGCAAGGACTACGATCCGAACCGGCTGGCGCGCTTCGTGATCCGGCACTCGGCCAACGGGGTCGCGGCCGGATGGACGATCCTGCTCGCCTTTCTCTGGCTCGACATCGGGGGCATCGGGACGCTGGTGCGCGAGGCGGCGCAGCGCGAGCTGATCACGGCGATGATGGCGGGGGCCTTCGGGGTGACCTTCGGGCTGGTCGGCCTCGCCTGGGGCGTGCTGGTGATCCTGCCCGAGGAGGACTGACGGGCGGAACGGGCGGGGCGTCGCCGCGTTGCTGGGAGACATCTTCCAGCGACGAGAGGAAGCCGACATGCGACCCATCGCGATCATCCCGGCGACGCTCGGCCTCGGCGCGACGCTCGCGCTCGCCGGCTGCGGCGAGACCCAGGGCGAGCGCGCCCTTTCCGGCGGCGCCATCGGGGCCGCGACCGGCGCGGCGGGCTCGGCCATCGCCGGCGGCTCGGCCGGCACGGGCGCGGTCGTCGGAGGGGCCACCGGCGCCGTCGTCGGCGCCGTCACCGACGAAGAGGACATCGATCTGGACGACTGAGGCCGGCAGGGGCGCCGAGGCGCGCCCCGGTCCCGCCTCGCGTCATGTTTCGGACGGCCGGCGCGGACCCCGCGCCGGCCGTCCTTTCACGTCAGGCCGCCCTGCGGGCGGCGCGAAGGAGGGACGATGTTCGGCAAGATCCTGATCGCCAATCGGGGCGAGATCGCCTGCCGCGTGATCAAGACGGCGCGGCGCATGGGCATCGAGACGGTCGCGGTGCATTCGGACGCCGACGCCGCCGCGCTGCACGTGCGCATGGCCGACGAGGCCGTGCACATCGGCCCGCCGCCGGCGGCCGAGAGCTACATCGTGATCGAGAAGATCCTGAAGGCGGTCAAGGACACCGGCGCCGAGGCGGTGCATCCGGGCTACGGCTTCCTCAGCGAGCGGGCGGAGTTCGCCGAGGCGCTGGAGGCCGCCGGAGTGGCCTTCATCGGCCCGCCGAAGGGCGCGATCGAGGCGATGGGCGACAAGATCACCTCGAAGAAGCTCGCCGCGGAGGCCGGGGTCTCCACCGTGCCGGGCTACATGGGGCTGATCGAGGACGCCGAGGAGGCGGTGCGGATCGCCGAGGAGATCGGCTGGCCGGTGATGATCAAGGCCAGCGCCGGCGGCGGCGGCAAGGGCATGCGCATCGCCTGGGACGCGCAGCAGGCGCGCGAGGGGTTCCAGTCCTCGAAGAACGAGGCGAAGGCGAGCTTCGGCGACGACCGCATCTTCATCGAGAAGTTCGTCACCCAGCCGCGCCACATCGAGATCCAGGTGCTCGGGGATTCGCACGGCGACGTGATCTATCTGGGCGAGCGGGAATGCTCGATCCAGCGGCGCAACCAGAAGGTGATCGAGGAGGCGCCCTCGCCGTTCCTCGACGAGGCGACGCGCAGGGCCATGGGCGAGCAGTCCGTCGCGCTGGCCAAGGCGGTCGGCTACACCAGCGCCGGGACGGTGGAGTTCATCGTCGACGCGGAGCGCAACTTCTACTTCCTGGAGATGAACACGCGGCTTCAGGTGGAGCATCCGGTGACCGAGCTGATCACCGGGATCGACCTGGTGGAGCAGATGATCCGGGTCGCGGCGGGCGAGCCGCTGGCGCTCCGCCAGGAGGACGTCGCGCTCAACGGCTGGGCGATCGAGAGCCGGCTCTACGCCGAGGATCCCTACCGCGACTTCCTGCCCTCGATCGGGCGGCTGACGCGCTACCGCCCGCCCGAGGAGGTCGCGACCGAGACCCATGCGGTGAGGAACGACACCGGCGTCTTCGAGGGCGGCGAGATCTCGATGTTCTACGACCCGATGATCGCCAAGCTCTGCACCTGGGCGCCGAGCCGCAAGGCGGCGATCGAGGGGATGCGCGACGCGCTCGACGCCTTCGAGGTGGAGGGGATCGGGCA
The DNA here is from genome assembly GCA_035268645.1 of Paracoccaceae bacterium. GTDB lineage: Bacteria > Pseudomonadota > Alphaproteobacteria > Rhodobacterales > Rhodobacteraceae > Albimonas. The sequence goes on from DATFKM010000355.1 coordinate 13,847, forward strand.
CAACCTGCCGTTCTGCCAGGCGGTGATGGAGCATCCGCGGTTCGTCTCGGGCGACATCTCCACCGCCTTCATCGAGGAGGAGTATCCCGAGGGCTTCGCCGGCGCGCCGGTGACCGAGGACGGGCTGCGGCGGCTGGCGGCGGCCTCGGCGGCGATGAACATGATCGTCGAGGGGCGCGCCGCGCGGATCTCCGGCGCGATGCGCAACCACACGCGCCGGGTCGATCCGCATTGGGTGGTCAAGCTCGGCGGCGAGAGCTTCGCGGTGGAGACGCTGGAGGGGCCGGACGGGGCCTGGGACGTCTCGCTCGACGAGGTGACGTGGCGGGTGGAGACGGACTGGCGGCCCGGGATGACGCTGGCGCGGGCGACCGTGGGCGGCGTGGCGCTGACGGCGAAGGTGACGCTGGGCGCCGGGGGCGCGCGGGTGCGCTGGCGCGGGGCCGATCTGAGGGTGCAGGTGATGACGCCGCGGCAGGCCGAGCTCGCGGCTCGGATGCCGGAGAAGGCGCCGCCCGACACCTCGCGCATGCTGCTCTGCCCGATGCCGGGGCTGGTGGTCTCGGTCGCCGTGGCCGAGGGCGAGGAGGTGCAGGAGGGGCAGATCCTCTGCACCGTCGAGGCGATGAAGATGGAGAACGTGCTGCGCGCCGAGCGGCGCGGCACGGTGGCGAAGATCAACGCCGAGGCGGGGGCGAGCCTCGCCGTCGACGACGTGATCATGGAGTTCGAGTGAGGCGCGGGGGCGTGAACGGATGCGCGTCGTCGCGGCCCCGTGCGGGCCGGGCCGCCGGAGGCCGGGACGTCAGCGCCCGACCTCCTGCTTTCGCAGCGGCAGACGGTCGATCAGGCGGATGATCTGGTCCGCGCTCTGCGGTCCGGGACGGCGGAGCTTAACCTCCCCGTCCTTGCCGACCACGAGCAGGTTGAAGTCGTGCGGGCGGAACTTCTCGCGCAACGGCGTGGTGTCGAAGCGCGAGGGGCCGGGCGTGGTGTCGGTGATCACGACGACGTCGCGTTCCTCGAGCGCCTCGCGCCGTTCTTCGAGCGCGCGCATCTGCTGGCGGAAGCGCGGGTCGTTCTCGGACGGGGCGAAGACGATGACGGGGCGCTTCTCCCAGAGATGTTCGTCCAGCGGATCGGCGTCGGCCGCGACCGCCGGGGCGATGCGGGGCGCGAGCGCGGCGGCGGCGAGGCCGAGGATCAGGGCGCGGCGGTCGGGTGAGGTCATGGTCGCTCCTTTCGCCGCCGGACGTGGGGCGGTCGCGCGGCCTGGCGAGGGGGGCGCGGCGCGGCGCCTCTCCGGGCCGTCGGGACTTGGCGCCTTGTGCCGGAGGATGCAACGGTGTGCGACAGGGTGCGCGCGGGGAGGCGCGGCATGGACGTCGTGATCCATCTGGGCGCCCATCGCACCGGGTCCACCGCCCTGCAACGCTCCCTCGCGACCGGGGCGGCGCGGCTGGAGGCCGCGGGCGTGCGCTACGCCCGGCGCGAGGCGATGCGCCGGCCGCTGCACGTGGCGATGCTGGCGGCCGAGGCGCGCGGACCGGTCGGGCGCGGCGCGCGGGCGGCGGCGGCGCGGGCGCTTCGGACCTGGGCGCGGCGGCAGGAGGCGGCGGGCGTGTCGCGACTGATCCTCTCGGAGGAGGAGCTGCCGGGCGTGATGGACGACTGTCTGACCGGCGAGGGGCCCTATCCGCGGGCGGCGCGGCGGCTTTCCCTGCTGGCCGAGGCGTTCGCGCCCTGGCGGGTGCGGGCGGCGGCGGCGTTGCGCGAGCCGGCGGACTGGGTCGCCTCGACCTGGGGTTTCTCGGCCTCCCGGCGGGATCCGCGGCGGCGCGACCGGCGGGACCTGGCGGCGGTGCGCCGCGCCTGGCTGGAGGGCGGACGCGGCTGGGCCGACTTCGCCTCCGACGCGGCCGGGAGCTTCGGCGAGGCGAGCTTCTGGCGCGCCGATCTCTACGCCGCCGCGCCGCGTCGGGTGCACCGGCTGCTGGCGGGCGAGGCGGGCGCGGGGCTCCGCCGGATCGGCGGGGCGACGACCAAGCCGGGCCCGACGGCGCCCGCGATGGCGGAGCTGGACCGGCTTCGGGCGGACGGGGGACGGATCCCGCGCGGGACGCTGAAGGCGGTGCTGCGGCGGTTTCCGCCGGGGGCGCATCCGAAGTTCGACCCCTGGAGCGCGGCGGAGCGCGCCGTGCTCGCCGCCCGCTGGGCCGAGGAGCTGGCGACGATCCGCGCCCGGGGCCTGACGGTGCTCGCGCCGCCCGAGCCCGGCGCGACGGATGGCGACGAGGATCGGGCGCGCGCGGATCCGCGCGGCTTCATGGATGGCGCGGACGCGCGCGAGACACGGGACCGCGCCGAGGCGCGGCTTAAAGGAGGATCGGCATGAGCAAGTCGGATCTCGAGGCCTGGGCGAAGCTGGCGGAGACGGAGCTCAAGGGCCGTTCGCCGGAGGATCTGGTCTGGGAGACGGTGGAGGGCATCGGCGTCAAGCCGCTCTACACCGAGGCGGACCTGGAGGGGCTGGACCATCTCGGCTCGGTTCCGGGCGTCTTTCCCTATGTCCGCGGGCCGCGGGCGACGATGTATGCCGGGCGGCCCTGGACGATCCGGCAGTATGCCGGCTTCTCGACCGCCGAGGCGTCGAACGCCTTCTACCGCAAGGCGCTGGCGGGCGGGCAGAAGGGGCTTTCGGTGGCCTTCGACCTCGCCACGCACCGGGGCTACGACAGCGACCACCCGCGGGTGGTCGGGGACGTCGGCAAGGCCGGCGTCGCGATCGACAGCGTCGAGGACATGAAGATCCTGTTCGACGGCATCCCGCTGAACGAGATGTCGGTGTCGATGACCATGAACGGCGCCGTGATCCCCGTGCTGGCGAGCTTCATCGTCGCGGGTCAGGAGCAGGGCTGCGAGACGAAGCGGCTCTCCGGGACCATCCAGAACGACATCCTCAAGGAGTTCATGGTCCGCAACACCTACATCTATCCGCCGGCGCCCTCGATGCGGATCGTCGCCGACATCATCGAGTACACCGCCGAGGAGATGCCGCGGTTCAACTCGATCTCGATCAGCGGCTACCACATGCAGGAGGCCGGGGCGACGCTGGTGCAGGAGCTGGCCTTCACGCTGGCGGACGGCATGGAATACGTCCGGGCCGCGCAGGCGAAGGGCATGGGCGTCGACGCCTTCGCGGGGCGGCTCAGCTTCTTCTTCGCGATCGGCATGAACTTCTTCATGGAGACCGCGAAACTGCGGGCGGCGCGGCTGCTCTGGGCGCGGATCATGCAGGATTTCGGGGCCACCAAGCCGCAGAGCCTGATGCTGCGCACGCATTGCCAGACCTCGGGCGTGAGCCTCGCCGAACAGGACCCCTACAACAACGTCGTGCGCACCGCCTACGAGGCGCTGGCGGCGGCGCTCGGCGGCACGCAGAGCCTGCACACCAACTCCTTCGACGAGGCGATCGGGCTGCCGACCGAGTTCTCCTCGCGCATCGCGCGCAACACGCAGCTGATCCTGCAGGAGGAGACGGGGATCACCAGGGTCGTCGATCCGCTCGCCGGCTCCTACTACGTCGAGCGGCTGACGCATGAGCTGAAGGAGAAGGCCTGGGCGCTGATCCAGGAGGTCGAGGGCCTCGGCGGGATGACGAAGGCCGTGGAGTCGGGGATGCCGAAGCTGCGGATCGAGGAGGCGGCGGCGATGCGACAGGCCGCGATCGACCGGGGCGACGAGGTGATCGTCGGGGTCAACAAGTACCGCCCCGCCGAGCCCGACCCGGTCGACGTGCTCGACATCGACAACGAGGACGTGCGGCGCCGCCAGGTCGAGCGGCTGGAGCGGATCCGGGCGAGCCGCGACGAGGCGGCCTGCACGGCGGCGCTGGAGGGCGTGACGAAGGTCGCTTCGAGCGGCGAGGGCAACCTGCTCGCCGCCGCGGTGGAGGCGGCGCGGGCGCGCGCCACGGTGGGGGAGATCTCGGACGCGATGGAGACGGTGTTCGGACGGCACCGGGCCGAGGTGCGCACGCTGAGCGGCGTCTACGGCGCCGCCTACGAGGGCGACGAGGGCTTCGCCCGCATCCAGAAGGACGTGGAGGCCTTCGCGGAGGCCGAGGGGCGGCGCCCGCGGATGCTGGTGGTGAAGATGGGCCAGGACGGGCACGACCGCGGCGCCAAGGTGATCGCCACCGCCTTCGCCGACATCGGCTTCGACGTCGACGTGGGGCCCCTGTTCCAGACGCCCGAGGAGGCGGCGCAGGACGCCGTCGACAACGACGTGCACGTGGTCGGGATCTCCTCCCAGGCCGCGGGGCACCGCACGCTGGCGCCGCAGCTGGTCAAGGCGCTGAAGGCGGCGGGGGCCGACGACGTGATCGTGATCTGCGGCGGGGTGATCCCGCAGCAGGACTACCGGTTCCTCCAGGACGCCGGAGTGAAGGCGATCTTCGGGCCGGGGACCAACATCCCCGACGCCGCGCGCGACATCCTGGACCTGATCGGCGGCGGGCGCGCCGAGGCGGCGGAGTGAGCCTTCGGGTCGTCGTCGTCGGCGCCGGCGCGATCGGCGGCTGGCTGGCCTTCCGGCTGGCCGCCGCGGGCCACGACGTCGCGGTGACGGCGCGGGGGGCGCATCTGGCGGCGATCCGGGGCGAGGGGCTCGGCCTCGAGGAGGGCGGGTCGGTGGCGCGGATCTCGCTCGACGCCGGGCGGGATCCGGCGGCGTTCGGGCCGGCGGATCTGGTGGTGTTCGGGGTGAAGGCGCATCAGCTCGACGCCGCGCTGGCGGAGGCGGCGCCCTTGGCCGGGCCGGGGACGCTGGCGCTTTCGACGCAGAACGGGGTGGATGCGCCGGAGCGGATCGCGGGCGTGTTCGGGGAGGAGCGGACGCTGATCGGCGTGGTGCGCGTCTCGGCGGAGATCCTGCGGCCGGGCGTGATCGGCGAGGTGGTGCAGGTGAAGGGCGTCACCGTCGGGGACATGGCGGGGCGGCAGGACAGGGCCGCGTCGGGCGTGCGCGAGGCGCTGCGCGCCGCCGGGGTGAAGGCGCCGGACGCCGAGGACGTGCGCGCGGAGCTCTGGTCGAAGTTCGTGCTCTGGAACGCGGCTTCGGCCTCGGTCGCGGCGCGGCTGTCGGGGAACGTGGCGAAGGCCTCGCCGGAGTGGCGGGCGCTCTCGGCGCGGCTGGCCCGGGAGGCGGTGGCCGTGGGGCGCGCGGCCGGGGCGCCGGTGACGGACGCGATGGCGGAGACGGTGGAGCGCGGCCTCGCGGAGCCGCCGGACCCGGCGCGGGCCAACATCCGCCCCTCGATGCTGGTGGATCTGGAGGCGGGCAAGCCGCTGGAGCTGGATCACCTCGTCGGCGCCGTGGCGCGGATG
>DATFKM010000356.1:0-7717 GCA_035268645.1 Paracoccaceae bacterium
TGGACATGCGCCCAGACCCCGGCCGCGATCCATGCCCGGAAGCAGCCGTAGACAGTGCCGCGCGGCGGGAAGTCCCGCGGCGGCATCCGCCGCTGGCAGCCGGCCTGAAGAAGGTGGAAGATCGCATCCGCCACCCGCCGCAGGCAGGTGGTCCGCGGCCGTCCGCCCGGCCGGGGCTCCGGGAGCAAGGGCGCGATCGACGCCCGCTCCCGATCCGTCACGTCGCTTGCATAGCTCCCGCTCGCGCGCACATGGTCGGAGCGGGTGGCCGCCGTCCACGCCATCCGATCCTCCGTCGTCTCTTGCCGGAAACCACGGTGAATCAGGCCGACGGCGGCTGCTCAACCCGTCTCAGCGGCTTTTCGGACAGGCCCTCAGAGCTGCACGCCGCGGGTCAGGGCTCCGTCGACCACGAGGTTCGTGCCGCTCGTGAAGCTGGATGCGGGTGAGCAGAGGAACGCCACGGCGCGGCCCATCTCCTCCGGCCGCCCCATCCGGCCCATAGGATTCTTGGCCAGCGCCGAGGCGAAGAGTTCCGGGTTGTCGCGCTCGATCCTCGCCCAGATCCCCCCTTCGAAATAGACGTTGCCGGGCGAGACCGCGTTGACGCGTATGCCCTTCGGCGCCAGCGCCATGGCCATGCGCTGCGTGTAGTGCACGATGGCCGCCTTGAAGGCCCCGTAGGCCGGGCCCGTGAAGTCGGCCTCCCTCCCCGAAACGGAGGAGACCGCGCAGATCGCCCCGCCCTCCGAGGCATCGAGCCACGGCATGGCGGCGTTCACCAGCCGAACCGTGTGCATCATGTCGGTCTCGAAGCCGGCCTGCCAGGCCGCCTCGTCGTCCGCCACAGCCAGCGCCGAGACGTTGGCGACGACCGCGTCGATCCCGCCCAGCGCGCCGGCCGCCTCGGCCACCCACGCCTCAAGCGCGTCCTTGTCCGCGACGTCGACCGCCGCCCCGTGCGCCGTCACGCCCTTCGCCTCGAGCGCGGCGACGGTCTCCCGCACCTCCTCGGCGTCGCGCGCGCAGACGGAGACCGAGGCTCCCTCCGACGCGAAGATCTCCGCGCAGGCGCGCCCGATGCCCTTGGTGCCGCCCGTCACGAGCACCCGCCGTCCCTTGAGTCCCAGATCCATGATCCCTCTTCCCTCAGCCGATCCAGGCCTTCCGCATCGAGGCCCCCATCGTGTATTTCGGATCCACCATGTTGCCGAGCCGCACCTTCCCCGCCTGCGTGCAGAGGAAATAGGCCTCGGTCTCGTCGTAGCCGTGCTCGTCCACCAGCCAGCGGATGAGGTCGCGATAGGCGATGCGCGCCGCGTCCTCGAGCGGGCGGGCCGAGCCGACCGACATGATCATCTCCTCGGTCTCCAGCCTGACGCCGGGTATGGTCCAGCCCTTCACCAGGTCGATCTGCAGCGTCACTGTCGCGTTGATCTCCACCGCGACGCCGCAGAGTTCGCCGTCGCCCTGCCGGGCGTGCGCGTCGCCGACATGCAGCAGCGCGCCGTCGTGCAGCACGGGGAAATAGACGATCGCGCCCGGCGCGACGTCAGGCAGATCCATGTTGCCGCCCCAGTAGTCGGGCTGCAGCGAACTCACCGCCTCCATGTAGGGCGATACGCCGAGCGTGCCGATGAAGGGCTCCCAAGGCAGGGTCACGCGGTCGGAGAACTTCACCCCGCTCTCGCGCGTCACCTCCATCTTCTTCACGGCCTCGGGCAGGTCCGGGTTCAGCATCGCCGTCTGGGGCGTCGCCACCAGCCCGCCGAAGCCCGGGATCAGCGCGGTGGTGCCGCGAGGCTGCTCGCCCCGCGGCTCGATGTCGAGGATGCGCACGGCGAGCGCGTCGCCGATCTCGGCCCCCTCGATCCGGAAGGGACCGTTCTGCGGGTTCACGAAGGGAAAGTTCAGGACCTTGGAGGGCAGGTCCGCCTCGGTCTTCACGGCGCCGGCGAAGGCGTCGAGGGTCTCGACTTCCAGCACGTCGCCGGGTTTCGCCGTCAGCACCGGTTCGGCGAAGGGGCCGTAGACGTAACGGTATTCGCCCTGCCGCGCCTCGTCGACGCGGTGGCGCTCCCCCTCGGCGCCGCGGGCGACGCCCCGGCGGCCCATCACGGACGTCTCGATCCAGCTCATCGCGGTTCTCCTGTCGTGCGTCGCGTCCGCTCGGCGGACCTCGGCTTCACGAAAGCGCCGCCGCGCGCGAAAGGCCAGAGCCCGCCGACGTGCCGGCTTTCCGCACCTCGGAATTGCCCGGACGATGGGCGGCGCCCGGTCGACGCGCCCTTTTCGCGGGCGCCGGGACGGCCCGCCGACCGGATCGCGGACGGCGCGCGGCCGCAAGGGCGCGTACGCTCGGCATCGGTCGGCGCCGCCGCGCGCATCGTCGCCGGCTTGCCGCGGCGACGCCGGCGTCGCAGTCTCGGTCGCGCAGCCAGCGAGGGGAGCCGCAACCCATGCCAGAGGACGCCTTTCCCGCCGCCCGCGACGCCGTCGCCGCCGAGGGGCTGGCGCGGCTCGAGGCCGAGCTCGCTCGCGACCTCGCGCGCCTCAATCACCCGCCAGCCGACTGGACGCCGCCGCGCGAGGGGCCGGACGGGCGCCCGGCCGTCGACGCGCTGATCGTCGGCGGCGGCATGAACGGCCTCTCGGCCGCGTTCGCGCTCCGCCGCCTCGGGATCGCGAAACTCCGCCAGATCGACCGTCGCCCGGCGGGCCTCGAAGGGCCGTGGCTCACCTATGCGCGGATGGAGCTGTTGCGCTCGCCGAAGCATCTGACCGGCCCGGCGCAGGGCCTGCCCGCGCTCACCTTCCGCGCCTGGTGGGAGGCGCAGACGGGACCGGAGGGCTGGGACGCGCTGGGCTACGTCCCGCGCGAGACCTGGGCCGCCTATCTCGCCTGGTACGGCCGCGTGACCGGCGCGCGGGTCGAGAGCGGGACCGAGCTGGTGTCGCTCGTACCCGCCGGCCCGTTCCTCGCCGCGCGGCTCCGCACGCCGGCGGGGGAGGAGACCGTCCATGCCCGGCAGCTCGTCCTCGCCACCGGGCGCGAGGGGCAGGCGTCGCCGCGAATCCCCGCCGTGTTCGCGCCGTGGCTCGGCGCGCGTGTGCGCCACAGTTCGGAGGAGATCGACTTCGACGGGCTCAAGGGCCGGCGGCTGGTGGCGATCGGCGCCTCCGCCTCCGCCTTCGACAACGCCTGCGAGGCCGCGGAGCACGGGGCGGAGACGACGCTCCTCGCCCGCGCGCACCCCCTGCCGACGCTCAACAAGATGAAATGGACGGTGTTCCCGGGCTTCGCGCAGGGCTTTCCGGAGTTGCCGCCGGAGGTGCGCCTCGAGTGGCTGCGCCACGTCATGGGCGGGCGCATCGCGCCGCCGCGGCACACCGTGCAGCGCGCCGTCCGCGCCGGCGTGCGCATCGTCACCGGCGTCGAGACGGAGCGCGTCGAGGATCTCGGCGACACTCTCCGCCTGCACGCCCCGACGGGCGCGCACGACGCCGATCTGGTGATCCTCGGCACCGGGTTCCGCTTCGATCTGACCGCGGCGCCGGAGCTCTCGGGCCTCGCGGAACGCGCGCTGACGCTCCGCGACCTCGGCGCCGGGGGCGACGACGAGTATCTCGACTGTCCCGCCCTCGGCCCCGGTTTCGAGTGCCGGCCGAAGCCCGGCGCCGACCCCGCCGGGCTCGCGCGGCTGCGCGTCTTCACCCATGCCGCCCAGCCGTCCCTCGGCAACCTCGCCAACGACATCCCGCAGGCGAGCGAGGGGGCCGGCCGGCTCGCCCGCGCGATCGCCCGCGACCTGTTCGTCGAGGACGCCGCGCATCACCGCGCCCGCCTCGAGCGCTACGCCGAGCCCGAGCTGCTCGGCGACGAACTGACCGGCTGAAACCCCGGCGAAGAAGGAAACGCCCGATGGACTTCGAGACCCCGAAGAAGGTCCGCGACCTCCAGGCCCGGCTCGAGGCCTTCATGGAGGAGCACGTCTACCCGAACGAGGCCCGGCACTTCGAGGAGTCGATGGAGCTCGGCCCGTGGAAGGCCTGGCCGGTGGTCGAGGAACTCAAGCCCAAGGCCCGCGACGCCGGCCTCTGGAACCTGTTCCTCCCCGAAAGCGCGCACGGCGCCGGCCTCTCCAACCTCGAATACGCCCCGCTCTGCGAGATCATGGGCCGCAGCTTCCTCGCCCCCGAGGTGTTCAACTGCGCGGCGCCCGACACCGGCAACATGGAGGTCCTCGCCCGCTACGGTACGCCCCAGCAGCAGGAGCGCTGGCTGAAGCCCCTCCTCGCCGGCGAGATCCGCAGCGCCTTCGCGATGACCGAGCCGGCCGTCGCGTCATCCGACGCGACGAACATCGAGAGCCGCATCGTCCGCGACGGCGACGAATACGTCATCGACGGCCACAAGTGGTACACCACCAACGCCACGCACCCGGCCTGCGAGATCATCATCTTCATGGGCAAGTCGGACCCGGAGAACCCGGACCGGCACAGGCAGCAGTCCATGATCCTCGTGCCGCGCGACGCGCCGGGCGTCACGGTCGTCCGGCCCTTGCCGGTGTTCAACTTCTACGGCATGCCCGACCGCGCCTCCGAGGTGACGTTCGATAACGTGCGCGTCCCCGCCGCCAACATGCTGCTGGGCGAAGGCCGCGGCTTCGAGATCGCCCAAGGCCGCCTCGGCCCGGGCCGCATCCACCACTGCATGCGCCTGATCGGCCTGGCCGAGCGCTGCCTCGAGATGATGTGCCGGCGGTCCGAGCAGCGCGTCGCCTTCGGCAAGCCGGTGTCCGAGCAGACCGTGACGCTGGAGCGCATCGCCGAGTCGCGCATCGCCATCGAGCAGTGCCGCCTGCTGACGCTCAAGGCCGCCTGGATGATGGACACGGTCGGCAACAAGGAGGCGCGGCAGGAGATCGCCATGATCAAGGTCGCCGCGCCGAACATGGCGCAGCAGGTGATCGACTGGGCGATGCAGGCCTTCGGCGGCGTCGGCACGGCCAACGACTTCGGCCTGCCGGCCGCCTTCGCCACCGCGCGACTGCTGCGCCTCGCGGACGGGCCGGACGAGGTGCACCGCAACCAGATCGGCCGCCTCGAACTGCGCCGCCACCGCAACAAGCCGCCGTTGGAGCCCCGCCACGTCTACGCCCCGGACTGGGGCTGAGGGCGGGGGGTGATCGCCGCCCCCTCGACCCTTCGCCGGCGCGCAAAAGGGGGAGCGCCGGCGGGATCGATGGACCGCGAGGCCGCGTAACGCGCCGCTTGCGCCGAGCGACCGCATCTCGGCGTTCCCGGCTGGCCCAGGCCTCCCACACGGAAATCCCGCCGAGCATGGCCACCACCGCCACGAGCTCCAGCCGATTCTTCTCCGAGATCCCCCCGGCTGCGAATGGGGGCTCAAGCTCGACGTTTCGCGAAGCCGGCGGAACGATCAGCGCTTCGGCAGCGCCTTCGACGACACCCGCGCGCAGCTCTACGACATCTCCGACCCGGCCAAGCCGCTCTACACCGTCTGCGAGGGCGACTCGGTCTGGCTCACCATCGGGACGTTCCGCAGCGACGGCTCGAGGCTCGAGCCGCTGAACGACGATGGGCCGGCCCCCCACCCGGGGGGGCGGTGCTGCGCGTCACCGGCTTCGACGCGGACCACGGTTTTCACACAGGCGCCCTCCATCCCGGATTCACCGAGACCGAGACCGAGACCGAGACCTTCACCGGCGAGACGGCCGAGAGCGAGCTCGACTTCGGCCGCTTCTTCGACCTGAACATCGCCACCGGGGGCGAGACCTACGGTCACTGGATCGACGGCGAGCAGGATCTCGGCAACGGCTCGACCGTGGCGGAGGCGAGGGTCCTCGACGTCGTCGCCGTGCCGAACAATCCCTACTACGACTGGGAAGGCGCGAGAGCGACCGGTTCGGTCGCCTTCGACGGCGACATCGACTCCTCGCTCCGCGGCCGGATCCGCTGCGTGGACCTTGCGGATGGCGCGACGGGCGACGGTCGCGGATCGACCGGCGGCGGCGGCTCGGCCTCGGCGTCAGCCCGCCAGCGCCATCTCCCAGAAGCCGACCTCGAGCCGCGTCGCCGTCGCGAAGCGGTGCGAGAGCTCCGCCGCCCGCGGCAGCGAGGACCAGTCCGCGCCGAGCCGCCGCGCCAGCGCCCCGTCGATCAGCGCGCCGACCTCTCGGCAAAGGTCCTGATACTCCTCCCCGCCATAGGTCTCGATCCAGTCGCGATAGGGCGTCTCCGCGCCCATCAGCCGCACGCCGATCTCGCCGTAACCCAGCACGCAGGGCGCCAGCGCCGCGAGCAGGTCGAGGAAGTCGCCCGAATACCCCGCCTCAAGCACGTATCGCGTGTAGGCGAGGTTGCCCGGCGCCTCCTCCGTCGCCTCCAGCGTCGCCGCGTCGATCCCCGCCTCGGCGCAGAGGCGGACATGCATCGGCATCTCGTGATGCACCAGCGCGTGCACCGTGGCCGAGGTCGCCGTCATCTCCTCCAGCGTCCCGGCCTTGGCCGTCGCCAGCGCCCAGGCGCGGGAGAAGTGGATCAGGAACACGTAGTCCTGTCGCAGATAGTTCAGGAAACGTTCCCGCGGCAGCGAGCCGTCGCGCAGCCCCGCGACGAAGGCGTGGTTCACATAGGCGTCCCAGCGCGCCGCCTCGCCTCGCCAGAGGGCGAAGGCGCAGCCGTAGTCGGGCGTCGAGGTCATGGGCGGTCCCCCTTTTGCGAAGCTCGCGATCCGGCGGGGGAGGCTGGCGCCCTGCCGCGGCCCGGTCCAGCCCCGGGGCCTGCGACGAAAGGGAAGGGGGCGCGCCCGGCCGGGCGCGCCCCCCATCGTCGAGCCGGCGGCGATCAGCCGACGAGGCCGCCGTCGGTCCGCTTCACCGCGATCACCGAAGAGCGCGGGAGCCTGCCCTCGCCGTCCGGGAAGGGCGCCCCGGGGTGCTGGATGCCGACGAACATCGTGCGACGGTCCGCGGACCAGCAGAGGCCCGTCACCTCGCAGCCGTTGGGGCCGGTCAGGAAGCGCTCGATCTGCCCCGTCGCGGGATCGCCCGCCAGCATCTGGTTGTTGCCCATGCCGGCGAAGTCGCCCTCGTCGTCGTCGTCGCCGTCGGTCTGGATCCAGACGATGCCGGTCGAGTCGAAGGCCATGCCGTCGGGCGAGTTGAACAGGTTGCCCGCGTTCACGTTCTCCGATCCGGCGTAGGCGTCCGAATGCACCGTCGGATTGCCCGCCATCACGTAGAGGTCCCAGCGGAAGGCCTCGGCCGTGTGGTCGTCGCCCTCGGGATACCAGCGCACGATCTGGCCGTAGCGGTTGGCCTCGCGCGGGTTGGGACCGCCCACCGGCGTCTCGTCGCCGCCGGCGTTGGTCTTGAGCCCGCGGTTCTTGTTGTTCGTCAGGCAGCAATAGCCCTCGACCGCGACGGGGTTGACGGCGATCCATTCCGGCCGGTCCATCGTGGTCGCGCCGACCGCCGAGCCCGCCATGCGCGAGAAGATCGCGATCTCCGCCGGCTCCATGCCGGTCGACTCCGGCGTCAGCGCCATCCAGCGGCCCGTGCCGTCGTCCTCGAACTTCGCGGCGTAGAGCGTGCCGTCGTCCAGCAGCCCGGACGTGTCGCCGCCCGGCACGTAGACGCCGTTCGAGACGAATTTGTACATGAACTCGCCGCGCTCGTCGTCGCCCATGTAG